>JAESQE010000304.1 GCA_016765335.1 Planctomycetaceae bacterium | reverse complement strand
CACGGAGACACAGAGATCACTGAGTTAAAAAAAGCTGTAAGATAGACAGGACAACTCAAGAGGCATACTGTCTCGTTCTGTGAGGAATGAAAAATTGTCTAAGCTTTTCTCTGTGGCCTCTGAGTCTCCATGGTTTATTTTACTTGTTCCTGCTTGATTCCTGCTAGGCCGAGAAGGTAGTCTGGAAATCGTATCTCAAGATTTCTAAGCCATCTACCATTTTACGATAGATAGTTGGAGTATTACACCCAGTGATCATGTACCGTGATGTAATAGGCCGTGTTGTATTACACTGGGCGAAGAATCTCAACAGCACTCAGTTCGTTTCTGCATACGCGTTCAAGTCCCTGATCTGCAATGACGGTCACAAAGGATGCATGAGTACGTCGGCTCGCTTGCTGTAAGCCTTCTTGCAGGCGGTGTAAACGCTGACGGTATTTTTTGATCGCTTGACCAGTTAGTAGCATGTCCGCGTGCTGCGATGTTTCGACATCAATCAGTCGGCGCCCCCCCATGGTCTCTGGATTTGCTTCCCAATCGCTTAATATCTGAATCAACCACAAACTACTGGCTTGTACCGAAAGGCGCTTCAAAAGTTGATCCGGATCCAGTGGAAACAAAAAGTCGCTGACAACAATTCGAACCGACTGAGGCTTCAGTGAAAAAGCATTTTCATTGAGAAGTTCTGCTAATGATTGCTGTCCGTCAAACGGAATCTCAGGAAGTCGATCTAATGCCTCCAGACCCAACTTCAAGGGAGGATGCGACGAATTCAGAAAATGAATTTGAGGTTGCCCGCCCAGTTTTCCTGACAGTTGAGAAAAAAGAGACGTCAACTGCATCGCCAATCGACTTTTCTTGCCTTGTTGTGTCGTCATCGAAACAGACGCATCGAGGATGATTTCTGTTCGCGGGCTAATTTCTTCACGATACAAGCGAACCATTAACGAATCGCTGCGGGCATAAGCTGCCCAGTCGACGTGACGCAAATCATCCCCAGGTAAATACTCCCGGTACTCCTGGAATTCAATCGAACTGCCCGTTCCCCGGCCCAGCATTTCGCCGCTACGCCCAGCGGTCGGAAGGCGCGGCATTCCCATCTGATATTGATCTACCGCCTGCTGAACTTCTGGATCGTTTCGCATGAATTTCGCTTTGGTCTCGAATGGAACAGAACAAGAATTGTCAGATCAAATCGATTAATGAACCTCGGTTGCGGTTGCAGGTTCTGGACGTTTCGGATGGACAATTTCCCTGGCAGATTTGAGCATCGCCGGGATGTTAACCAGCACCACAAAACCAAGTGCAATCATTAGCAAAGGCAAAGCCGTATCACTGGATCTGCGAGCCGAGTTGATTTCCGGAATTGTCACAAACGGATTACTGATATGCAAAAGATGATATCCATCTCTGTAAATATCGTAATGGCCCATTGCAAATAAAATCATATAAGGGATTGCGATGCCCATTGCAAACATCACAACAAGTAAAGACCTTGTATGCGCGGGACGCAATTGCTGAGATGTCGATAACAGCCAACGCCCTCCTGCACAACCAATTCCAAAATAGATTAATACGTAAGCAAAGATCGCTAGAAGAGATAATATGTCGTTTGACGAACCGCCTGATGACACCATTGGTGAGATAACCAGCACAATAATATTCAATACCGCGATGTTCATTACCAACAGCAAGTAGCCTCGTGTCCCGCCAGGCATGAAGGGAACCAGCAGTAATCGGTATAAAAAGCTTTGAGGCAGATCGCGACGAATTCTGCGAGACAGGTGATCCCGTTCCATCGAAATGAAAAATCCAAATACAGCCCAATGAATCATTGATAAAAACAGCATCGTCCCGAACATGCCATTGCTGATACTGCCATACAGAAAATAATTGACTGCAACAATTCCCCACAGCAATAAAAACTGACCAGTCGCAATTAACCGCACGCCTGTTGATTTATTTCCAGCTTCGAACATCAACTGAGAAACCGTGATTTGATGAAACAGAATGAAGTACGAAATCCCGATGNCCCAGCAAATTGCCAATCCCCAGAAAAAGTCAGCAGTCAGATCGACCGCTCCTCCCATGACAGCATATGAATATCCAATGACACTTGAGATGACAGTGATCAGGCCACCAAAAATAAACAGGGTGGCTAACGCCTGATATTGCTGCTGCTTGGCTACCGTACTCAGCATCAGAGTAAACATCGAAAGCAAAATCGAAAAGCCGAGCAGTGACGTCATTAATATCAGCGTACGAAATAAATCAAAACCCTGGAGAAGCGAAGTGAACGCGATAAACGGAGAAATCGCACAGTAATACACCAGTACCTGCACAACGGCATTGAGTAGTTTCCCCCAGACAATTTGCCGAGGCGATAAAGAAGTGATACTGAGTAGTTCGTAGGTTTGCGAATCCTGTTCAGAAAGCAAACTGCGAAACGAACTGAAAGGCACAATCAGAATCACAGCTACGCTTAACACAATAAAGAAGCACTGAAAAAAACCTGTACTCGGAGAACCGAACTCAATCTGTGCTCCCTGGACAATGATACCAAACATGCAAATCAGCCAGCACGAAATCAACAACAACATAAACGTGCCCACAAACTGCCGACTCTTCAAAGCCTGCCGAGTCTCTTTCACCAAAATCGGATTCATCCAATCGCTCAGCGCATTGAGCCGATTTGCAGGAAGTTCAATGTTGCTCATGTTGTATATTTCTATGAAGACAAATTGTCTTTGAAGTTTGTATCAATCCCCGGCAAGGCCAGAGGGAATACTCAATGCGAATGCGTATGAGATTAAGTTGTTGGCCAAAACAAACGGATAGATTTTATTTTACCACAGAGACGCAGAGAACACCGAGTTAAAAAAGCAGCAGCAATTAAACAATCGATATAATCCAAGAGATATACTGTCTTGTTTTGTGATGAAACAAGAATCACCTGATTTTTTTCTCTGTGGCCTCTGCGTCTCTGTGGTTAATTTTATTTCTTCCTATGTGATACCGGCTACACTGGTTATGTCTATTGAATTCATAAAGGTTCCCTCAACATGATTCTATTATGAACAGAACAACGCCCAATGTGCAGTAAACGAGACTGTTTTTTCTCAAATTTCAGGATCTATGATTTCGACGACATCGCCGTTACGAATAACCGATCCCCTGTTTTCGGGTGAAATTTGCGTATTCACTGCTAATCGATAATAGTGGTCAAAATGCTCAACAGGTGCAAATCCAGGTAGAGATTCCTTACGTAGCCGAGCAAATTCTTTTTGAAANAGAGGCCAAATATCCCCTGTTTTCGGATTTCGAGCAGGAACAACACATCGCTGGCAAGGATTCACACCTTGAAACTCGACTTCTCCCACACGAAATTTCCGAGGAGAGTTTGGAACCCCGAAAAGTCGATCTTCCCAGAATGGCGTTTCTGTTTCGAGAATGATATTTGTCCGAAACCGCTGATGCACCTGTTCGGTGCTGAGTTCCGGAAACCATTGAGAGACTTTTTCGAGCGTTGCAGATCCAATCAACGTCGGGCCTGTCGAATCAAGATCATCTGGGAATCCCTGCTGAGTGTCTTCTTGAAGTTTGACCGGATATCCAAAATGTTCAGAAAGAAGACCTTCTAATTCGACTTGCTGCCCCGGCAATTCAAACCGCTGCGAGCTTGTTTTTATTTGCGTTTGACGATTGTTATTTTGAATCGTGATTTCTACGGCGTTGAGGTCTTGATCAAATTGACTACGCACAAAATGCACCAACGGCGTACGGCTGCCGTTCACATAGTTTCCATCTTCATCAATAATTGACCACCGACGATCCCCCTGCAACGCTCCCCCAGCCAGAACATTAACGCTTTGCAAACCAAGAACATCAAGCGATTTGATCGGATAAATATCGATCTGTTTGACAGTCACTGGATGAGTCTGCGGCATCGAATTCTCTTTCACTATCCCTGAAAACTGGTTCTCCCCCTTACGAAGGGGAAGTTAGAGGGGGGGTTAACCTACTTATCATAATCAAACCGTTTTAAGGGAACCTCTATTTATTCAAATGGGGCACAGACATTCCTGTCTGTTTCGTTGGAGCATGCCTCAATTCAAGGCAGATAAGAATGTCTACCCTCCGTCACGCAATGTCATTTTGAATTAATAGAGGTTTCCATTACTTATTCATCTACTGTTCAAGCACTCGGCTGTAAGCTCCATAAATGCCTTCATTAAATAGAACGCATCTTATCAGAATTGGTGCACTGGAATCGGTGAGAAATTGGCGAATTTCTGAAATTGCAATTTCGGTCGCTAAATCGAGAGGATAGCTATAGACACCAGTCGAAATTGCAGGAAAGGCAATACTCTGGCAGCCATGCCGAGCAGCAAGCTCCAGACAATTTCGATAGGCAGAACGCAAATCAGCTTCTTCGTGGTGTTTCCCACCTCGCCAAACTGGTCCGACAGTATGAATGATATATTTGGCTTTGAGTCGCCCTGCTTCGGTAATGACCGCTTCTCCCGTGGGGCATCCTTGAGGATACAATTCGTTCGTCTGCTGTATCACCGTCGGGCCAGCTGCTCGATGAATCGCTCCGTCAACCCCGCCGCCACCAGCTAGCTGACTATTGGCAGCATTAACAATCGCATCAGTCTTTTCCTCAGTGATATCACCTAAGACCAACTCGATCACAGAATCCCCAATGCGCACCTGCATAATTGACTGTCCAATATTAAGTTTTCTCTGCACTTTTCAGTGGCGAGTTTATTTCTGGTAGGCCGGAATACTCCATTGCCGGAACTAAGTTTATTGTAAGGGAACCTCTATTAATACAAAAGACATTGCAGGCGGAGGGTAGACATTCTTGTCTGCCTTGAATGGAGGCATGCTCAAACGACACAGGCAGGAATGTCTGTGCTCCATTTGAATTATTAGAGGTTCCCATAAATCAATATTTCATTCTCAGTCATTCGTCAACAACGATTCGAAGCAATTCCGGCAAATGTGTTCCGGCCTACCCCACTTGTTTTCCTCAAAGAACGCGACTTCTTCGGTACATTGCACGCTAAAGCGTGAACTCCAACAATTATCATATGACGCTTTAACTAGAAATACATCATGCAAAAAAGCAGAGACCAGCTTAATGCCAATCTCTGCTTATAAAGTCCTAACGCCTATCGCCTAAAACCCAACGCCTATTTCCCAGGCAAGGTTCGTTCGCGAATCCAGTCGGTGTGGAAAGTTTCGCCACGTTCTTTGTCGACTCGTTCGTAAGTATGTGCTCCGAAGTAATCTCGCTGAGCTTGNAGCAANTTCGCAGGCAATCGATCCTGACGATACCCATCGTAGTATGTCAAAGCGGCTCCAAAACCTGGCGTTGGCACACCCAGTTGCACAGCAGTCGAAACCACTCTTCGCCAGCTCGCCTGTGCGTTATTGATCGCTTTCTTGAAGAAGTCATCCAACAGCAGATTTTCGAGCCGAGGATTTTTATCAAATGCAGCTTTGATATCTTCCAGGAAGGTCGAACGAATAATACATCCACCCCGCCAAAGCAGCGCGATGTTACCGTTGTCGAGTTTCCAGCCGAACTCTTTGGCCGCTGCATCAAGTTGAACATACCCTTGAGCGTAACTGACGAGCTTAGAAGCATAAAGTGCCCATTTGACATCTTCAATGAACTGCTCTTTGTCGCCATCAAATTTAATTTCGGGACCAGTCAGAACTTCTGAAGCTCGAACGCGAGCATCTTTTTGCCCAGAAAGACAACGAGCGTAAACAGCTTCGGTAATCAAAGTTGTTGGTGTTCCCAGATCCATCGCGTGCTGGCTCATCCACTTGCCAGTTCCTTTTTGCTTGGCGGTATCGAGAATCATATCGACCAAATCGTTACCGGATTCAGCATCTTTGACAGTGAAGATATCACGAGTAATTTCGATCAGATAACTTTCCAGTTCTCCGGTGTTCCATTTCGCAAACACTTCGTGAAGTTCCTGATTACTGAGACCCACAACCTGCTTCAACAGGCTATAAGCTTCGCAGATCAACTGCATGTCGCCATACTCGATGCCGTTGTGAACCATTTTTACATAATGACCTGCACCAGCTTCTCCAACCCACTCACAGCAAGGAATGTCATTGTTCGGTCCCACTTTTGCAGAGATCTTCTGGAAGATTTCTTTCACAAAAGGCCAGGCTTCTTCATGACCACCGGGCATAATACTTGGCCCCTTGAGTGCCCCTTCTTCTCCCCCGGAAACTCCGGTACCGATGAAACGGAATCCAGCTTCCTTTAATTCTTTATGTCTGCGGTTGGTATCAGAATATTCTGAATTCCCGCCATCAATAATAATATCGCCTGGATCAAGCATCGGCTTGAGATGCTCAATCACTGCATCAACCGGTCCGCCCGCTTTAACCATAATCATAACTCGACGAGGAGACTTCAGATTCTTGACCAGGTCTTCCAGTTCATGATACCCATCAATACGATCCGCAGTTCCAGGATGCACAACATCTTCGGGACGATCAGCCAGCGGGTTCACAAAATCGTCGGTCGTGCTTGTTGTTCGATTATAAACACCAACCGAAAACCCATTGTTCGCCATGTTCAAAACAAGATTCTGCCCCATGACAGCCAAACCAATTAATCCAATGTCGTGTTTCATTTTAGTTCCTGTTAAAAGTAGGGTCCGCTATTGCGGACCAATAATAAATGTCATCAAGGCGTCAAAACAGCAGGTGCACGACCCACTGTAGCTTTGAGATGCCCAGGCATCTCGTTCGCCATTTTATTAAGCATGAGTCTACGAATCGCATCGTACCCTCGGTCATTGGGATCTTNGAGGTTATCATAATACCANTATCCGGGATCATCAGCATGATAAAACGATCTCCAGAACTGCGTGGAATGAATTCCATGCCCTGTAAATTCACTATGGATATCCACCAATGATGTATCCTGACGTTGCTTGCATGCAGATTCAATAATCTGGTTATATGCTCCCAACACTTGTAGCCCATCACTCCACGCTGGCAAACCAGCATTGCGAACATCCCCAATCCCATCTGTTGGATCGTAAATATTCGCTAAATAAATATGATAACCACCGGGAAACTTCTTGCCGATTTCATCAAGAAGCAGATTCAATCTTACTTCAAAATTCTCCACCCAAGGCTGGACTTGCTCTAAAGTTGCACCATACATAGCCCCTTCACGAGGCGGAGTGCGACCGTACATATGAATGACATCATTCCCACCAATCGTGGCAACAACAATTCCAAATACTTCTTTAGGATACTGTTCAATCTTAGGAAGAAGAATATCAACATGCTCTAATGAGGTTGATCCCGACAAAGCAATGTTGACAGCTTTCAAGTTTGGTAAAACCTGTTTCAAATGAATCCCCTGCATCTCAGGAAATTCATCCTTGGAATTCTTCACCAACAGACCAAAAAATGATCTCCCGGCTGAGGCTCCATATCCTGCGGTGATACTGTCTCCAAACCCAAGTAAAACAACTTTTTGCTCAGACCAAACTTCCTGAAATGCTTGCTTATCCACGGTAGGACCAGCCGGTCCAGAACCGATGGGATGAGTCAGCCAGAACGAAACATAAAAGACACAACCACCAACCAGAACTCCACCAATCATCAAAAGAATAATCAATCGCTTTCGGTACGGTTTCTTTACAGAAACTGCACCAAGGCCATGCTCTTGCGGNGCTGGAGTGTCATTCATAAGACAGGTTTTTCTTGACTGCGGCTATTTGACTGCGGCTACTTGACTGCGGCTGTTGTCACATTACCCGTTCGGGTCGTCAATCAATTCTTGGAGGCGATCATTCAACGGTGACTGAAACCGCCCAGGCCAAGTTTCGTCAATCAGTTCCAGTTCGANCATATCCATTAAATGGGTTTGATCTTTCCGGCGAAACGATGTGAGTTTCATGCGGACCAACGCTTCGAGTAACAAAATTCGTTTGTTATCTGAAATTTCTGATTCAGTAACATCTGGTGTGGGCAACGCATATTCCTCTCGGACTTTTTCGTTTGCAAACACGACATGAACTGCATCCCGTGCTTTGGCACCTGGACCATCCAGAAACATGTCGATTTTAGCAACATGACGATACACAAACCCAGCTGCTTCCATCGCAACAATTGCTTGTTGTAAATCTTCTCGCCTAAGCAGAATATCTACATCTCGTGTGTTGCGAACAGCTGCTTCATCGATTCGGGAAACCCAAGCTGCCACCGCATTTCCACCAACCAGTGCATAATCAACACCCGCTGCATTGAGTGTAACAGTCGTTTTTTCGAGCCGTTGGCGAACCTTTTCCACAGCACGCACCATCCGATCCAAAGAAATTTCACCGAAGACTTTCATGTGATGACTCCACCTAAAGGCCAGACGATGCCTGACCGAAGACTCGTTAACTCCTTACCACAATAACAGCTTTCTCAGAATAACTCACGTTAATTGTGAGTTAATACCCAGCATCCTGGTCTGCACAGCAGACCCTACTATTGCAACTAGCGTTAAATGGCAGACAGTTTAATGATTTTGGAATATGATTTCCTGGCGACTCACCCAACGTAGCCGGTATCAAACAGGAGAGATCTGAATAAACCACGGAGGCACAGAGGTCACAGATCACACAGAGAAAACCCTAAGACCGTCTTTCTTTTGAGTTAAATGGATTGATTTTCTGCTACTTTTTTTAACTCGGTGTTCTCTGCGTCTCCGTGGTAAAATAAAATCTATCCGTTTTAATTTGTTCCCAATCGGGACATCAAAAGCCTCGGTCCAAATGACTG
>JAESQE010000664.1 GCA_016765335.1 Planctomycetaceae bacterium | reverse complement strand
GTTTCGTTTGATCATGCAGCAATTCAAGGCAGACAAGAATGTCTACCCTCCACCGGGCAATGTCTTTTTGAATTAATAGAGGTTCCCTTTGGTATGTCTCCTAAGTCCTTGTCAGTACAAGGCCATGAGTGGTATCTTTACGCAGGTATTAATTGGGTTAGGTACGAAGCGGTAGTTCTCGAATGTGTATTACTTCTTGAATACGGCGTCTCTCGGGTTTCACACAGACTCGCTTCGGGAATCGAACAATAGCTTCCAGTTCTTCTCATCGAGTTAGAAAATGGCATGGTTTTCTGGTAGGATAATTGCGTTGAGCGGCAGGATTGCTGATTGATCTTCGCTGCCTGTTGCTCAAGGGAACTTCTATTAATTCAAAGGGAGCACAGACATTCCTGTCTGTTTCGTTAGAGTCTGCCTTAACCCAAAGGCAGACAAGAATGTCTACCCTCCACTGGGCAATATCTCTGTGCAATGTCTTTTGACATTAATAAAAGTTCCCTCAAAAATTTCCTACAAAATTCGTTGAGAGGCTGAATATGAAATCTCTTCTAAGATTCGTTTGCTTGATTTTGCTTGCCCTTCTGTTTGCGAATAGTCAGGCAACTTGGGCAGAAGAAAAAAGCACTCCGAAAGTTAAAGCTCAAGGTGCAGACTCCGCAGAGAAATCATCGGAAGAGAAAAAAGAAGAGATTTTGCCGGGGCATTCTAATCATGGGCATGCTTTTGATACCGGTCCCAGACAAAGTGCGTATTTGATGGGAGGTACTGCGAATGTGCACTTCCCTGTGACGACGAACAATCCTGAAGTGCAGAAGTTGTTTGATCAAGGATTAGGGCAGTTGCATGGCTTTTGGTTTTTCGAAGCCGAGCGATCTTTTCGTCAGGCATCTGCATTAGATCCTGATTGTGCGATTGCTTACTGGGGCATGGCGATGGCAAANGAAAGTAACGAAAAACGAGCGAAAGTATTTATCACCAAGGCAGATGAACGCAAAGAGAAAGCCAGCCGCTATGAGAAAATGTGGATTCAAGCGTTACACGATGTGTATCACAAAGAATATAAAAACGACAAAGGAAGTAAAAAACGTTGGCAGGCTTATATTTTAGCGTTGGAAGATATTGTGCATGAGTTCCCCGAAGATGTGGAACCCAAAGCTTTTTTGGCGCTGCATCTGTTCTGGGATAAATCTGGAAATGCATTAGGGGTGACAAGCAGGACCGCGATTAATGCGTTGTTGTCTGAGGTGTTTGAGAAATCGCCGATGCATCCTGCGCATCACTATCGCATTCATTTATGGGACACAGCGAAGACGGAACGTGCGTTGAAATCGGCGGCTTTGTGTGGTCAATCTGCTCCCTCGATTGCGCATATGTGGCACATGAGCGGGCACATTTATTCGCGTGTGAAACGCTATGAAGATGCAGCCTGGCAACAAGAAGCATCGAGCAGGGTCGATCATTATCACATGGTTCATGATCGTGTGTTGCCAACTGAAATTCACAATTACACACACAATCAGGAATGGTTCACTCGGAATTTAATTATTGTTGGTCGTATTCGAGATGCATTATCAATCTCTCGAAATCTGGTCGAACTTCCCAGGCACCCCAAGCACAATTCTCCAACCAACGGCAGCAGTGCGGTAGTGCGTGGGCGGACTCGGCTGCTTGATGTGATCATTCGGTTTGAACTTTGGGATGAATTGATCACGTTGGCACAAACGCCTTACCTGGCTGTGGATGATTCGAAAAATGCACATCTGCGTAAAGTGAGATATCTGGCTGTGGCAAATTTTGCCAAAGGAAATTCCGAGGCAGGGCAGACGCAGTTGAAGGTTCTTGAAGATCTACTTAGTGAGAAGAACAAAGAAGTTGAGGAACTGACTAAGAAACTTGAGAAAAAAACGGCTGATCCTGAAGTTGCAAAGCAGAGTGACAAGCAAGCTGACAAGAAAGTAGATGCCAAAGAGCAGGCCAAGGCAAAAGAAGCTGAAAAGAAAAAGCGTGAAGAGGCTCGCAAACAAGACGAAAAGAAGAAAAATGCAACTCAGAATCGCATCAAAAAGATTGAAAAGATAATTGCTCATGTGCAGGGGCGGCGGGCTGGTTTTGATGGCGACCATAAGAAAGCATTAGAGTTGTTCAAGAAAGCAGGCGATCTTTCCAAAACGGTCTTGGCACGTGCTCATTTTGCAGCAGGGGATAAGAAGGAAGCAGAAAAACTTGCCAAGCAAGCAGTCGATGCAAAGAAGAACGAAGTCTANCCGTTAGCTGTGTATGCGAAATTGTTGTACGACTNAAATAAGAAAAAGGAATCAAAAAAATCCTTTGAGCAGTTGCGTGAAATTTCTGCGTTGATTGATATCGACATGTCAGTTTTTGCAGAGTTGGAACCGTTAGCGATTGAATTTGGTTATTCGAAAAACTGGTTACGCGAATACAAGCACCGTGAAGATACTGGAATTCGTCCGGAACTCGAAACGTTAGGGCCATTGACTTGGCATCCAACTGATGCTCCCGCGTGGGAATTGAAGAATTCGTTGGGGAAATCTGTGAAGCTGGCAGATTATGAAGGCAAACCGGTTGTTGTGATTTTCTATCTTGGATTTGGTTGCCTGCATTGTGTGGAACAGCTCGGGGCGTTCTCTCCAGTGGCTGAGGAGTATCGTCAGGCGGGAATCGATATTGTTGCAGTTGGCTCCGATGAATTGACTGCGCTTCGGTCAGCGATTGCAGATTACTCGGAAGATAAAACATTGAACTTTCCGTTATTGACAGATGCCAAGCTGGAGGTTTTTGAGAAGTATCGCTGCGTCGACAACTTCGAAAACCAGGCACTGCACGGCACCTTCCTGATCGGTGCCAACGGACAAATCCTCTGGCAGGATATTGGCCCCGAACCATTCACCGACACCAAGTTTCTGCTTGCGGAATCAAAGCGTCTATTGAAATTATCGTCTACAACAAACGATAAAAAACCGGGAGTCGCCTCAACAGGCAAAGAGTAATTACATTTGCGTATCGTGATGCTGAAGTTCACGCTTTAGAGTGCCCAATTGAGTTTTGTAGGCTGGGTTAGTTTTTACGTTACCCAGTATTTCGGCTTCTGTTTTGAAAAGATACCAGAAAAGATATTGCTGGGTTTCGTACCTCAACCCAGTCTACGTCACTAACGAGATTTTTCTTTGGGGCTCACCAGGTAGGTTGGGATAGCGACCTGTCTTTTACACATAAGTNTANCNNNCNGTTTTTCTTCCTGGGCCGAAGGTTGTCCAGGCGAGAGAGAAGTCGGTCATTCGGCGCAGGCCTATCCAGATTGATTGCGGACCCGGAGGGCCATCTTGGGGGCGGTTGTTGTAGCCCCCCAGTTCGGCCAACATCGCAATAAATACCGACAGACGCGGTGCAACTTCCGGAATGGGTTCATCACACGCAATTTTCCAGACCGGTTGCCATTCCTCATCCGCAAACAAAATATCGCACGACAACTCCGGACACGCGCGACCCATATACGTCACGTACAACAATCGCCAGGCGATGATTTTGTAAAACATCAGACAGTTTTTCAGACGCGTGGTCGTCTCCAGTTGAAGCTCTTCCACTCGGCAACCCGTTTTCAACACGCGGAAGAAAATCTCAATCGGCCAGCGGCCCATGTACACATCGGCCACAAACAGAATATCGCTGGTCGTGCGAATTGGCAATGACGTGATCAATAACCAGCTCACTGCGGTGCCATCATCGGGAGGACTCACTTCTTCAATCAGCACCACATTGACTCTCACGCTCGAAAGATGGCTTCGTGCATGCGGCGGCTTCATCGTCACTGCCATAGCACGGAATTCCAGCACCGCATCGCGAGCTGCTCGCTTGGGAGTTCGAGGCAAATGGATTGTACGCGTCATTCTCAACTTGGAACCAGCAACCTGATCGCGCACTTTGCAATACGCCGCAGGACCGGCTGTGCGGTCGCGTTCGGGTGTCGAACGATTGGCTTTCGCGCGAATGACAAAGTCTGCGGGCAGTTCCTGTTGCTGAGCATCCAGAAAGATATCGTAGATATCGCATTCACGGTCCGCCACGCTGATGAGGTGCGTTTCCGGGTGTTCCCGTGAAACTTCGCAGGCGAGCCGATAACCTTCCAGCCAGCGAAAACTTTCTTTTGTTTCAATCGGATCGCCGCGACGTTCTCTGGTTTTGCCCAACGATTCAGCTGTTCTGGAAAAGAACTCGACCCCCAGCACGCCTAAGCAAACCCCTTCGAGCGTGAAGGCTACGCTGCTATGATCGTACAATCCGAAACGATCTTCTTTGTTGAGGCAACCTGCATCTTCGGGAGGATGTTTTGTGTAATCGAGTTCGGTAGTGTCTTGAACAAGTAGTACGATCGGTTGCTCACCGATCCGTTTTTTAGTTGCCTTGATGTGGGGTTCGATAATTTTGCTTGGCGTGACTAAATTGTTGTCAAACAGCCGGTAGGCCGCCTGCGTTTCCGCCCACCCCTGGCAGGCCGCGTTGATACTGGCTGCCGGACTGGCAGCTAAAGTTTCGATGAGTATTTCAGCCCGCAGGTCCAATCGTTTGTCTCCCAGATGAATACCGTGTAATTCCGCACCAATTCCGTAGCACATTCTGCACCTCCGTGAAAATCAAGAGAAACTTTACAGTTAACAATTGAAAGTTCATGGCGCAAATTGCGTGCCAAACGATTTCTTTTTTTCTATAATGTTGGATAAACTTATGTGTAAAAGACAGGTATCGCACAGACGATAAAAAGCTCGCAGGTCTGCGGGGGAAGCCATCTTCTGAGGTAAAGATCCTCCCGGGTGGCGACGCATCAAATCAAATGTTTGAACCAGCCTTGCGGTGCGTCGCTTGTCTCCCAGTTGAGCGTTTCCAAAAATAGATTGTCCAAGTGTGACGTTCGAATCCAATTGTGCAGACATCAGCAACACCTCCATGCAGGAACAAAACCAAGGGTCAGGTGTTTTGATCTTATACATCTGCCTTAATGAAGAGGGGGTGACATTTTTACAATGTAAAACGAACAATGCGCAGTAGATGAATCAGTTCCTTGCCACGACCGAAGTTACACCGATTTCGGCTGGCAAAAGAAAA
>JAESQE010000303.1 GCA_016765335.1 Planctomycetaceae bacterium | reverse complement strand
GATCCAAGAGTCGAAGCTGAGCGAATGAAGCAGTTCGATCCATTTGCCTTGGACGACATTGGTCCCAAAACGTTCACCCGACCACGAGATTTCGACACCCCTCGCAGCAAAGTCCGACGTTCCAAAGAAGCAGAATACCTGCAAGGCATGCCCAACCCGGCCAGCCAACCGCCCGGCGTCTCCTCCCGCCCCCGGCAATACAATCAAGCAGTCCCGTTTTGAATTTAGGTGTTTGATTCTGTCGGTGATGAGGCCGTAGGGTACGCTATTGCGTACCATCGTGTGCCTTAGAACTTACAGTGTTTTTCCCAAATTGTCCGCAATAGCGGACCCTACAAGCTGAGCCATTTTCAATATTACCAGCCCGAATCGCCAGCGAGTGAATAAACCAGATGCATTCGACTCACTCGCTGGCGCTTTTTGAAGTTGCGCACTTTTGTGGTTTTGCTTGCTGGTGACTCGTTTTTCCAGGAGTAAAAGATTGTCCGCAGATGTTTCATTTTCTGACTATCTTCAGCGGATTTCAGGTATTCGCTGAGGCGTTCTAGCAAATGAGCGGTCTGCTTCAATTTACCGGCGGCTAGCGCCTTGCCGCTTACGATACCTGATGAAAAATGAACAAAAGGGTGGCTGGGGTGCCAAGGAAATTTTGAGGAAATGATAGCCAGCCCATGCAAAACTGACTAGGCCTCACAAGGTATTGTTCTGGCCCCAGAAGTATCCAACATCTGGGGCCAGAGCCACTTTCTTTATGCAATCCATAGTCTGCAAGGACAGCTCAAGTACAACTCAGCAATCGATTGGCGCCCCAGGCACCCCTTGATCGAATCAATCGTGTAGCTCGCGAAGCAAAATTTCGCTCACCGCGATCAAAAGTGCGCAACTTCAAAACTGGCGCTTCGGGCTTGTATTTCATCACCTTTTAGGGGACTTCTTGATACGCCAGCTCTGTCGGTGGCTACTTATTGAACTGCTTTGACCAACACTGCAAATTCTTCGTCCGTGAGAGGTGCAATTAGTCGAACAATACGATCTTTCGGTGGGTAATCTACTTTTCCTTGGGTTGTCCAACGGGTCACGATACGATCATAGGGCGTAGCTTTGGCATCAAAATTGACCATCTTGATTTCTTCCCATTTGTACTTCTTTGCAAGCTCGTTTTCACCTCTCATATTGAGTAATGCTGTTGCCAGTATGCGTTTGTTATAAAGGCTTGCGCGACTCAGTATCGAAAACTTGAAGCCAACTCGCAAAACATTATCTGCAAAGAGTTGATCTCGCTGTTTGATTGCATGGTTGGATATCTTTAGCACCGTATTGAATGCCTGTTGATCCTTCAATTGAGAGAGAATCAGGATGCTGGCCAACAATTTGAAACGCCTGCCATTGATCGCTGGGGTCTTTAAGGGGTCGAAGGAATTATTTGATGAAGAAAAGGCAATTCCTCCGACCGTACTACCTTGTTCCAGTAATGACTTGGTTCCTTCAAACATGATTCCATATTTGACAAGGTATCCATCCAGATCTTTTTTTTACCCATCTCTCAGCACAGCCCCAGATGAGCCTGTTTGAACCTGCGATTCGGCTAGAACTTTCAGGAACCTGCGGTTACTAAAAATGTGGTCAATGGTCCGCTTATCATGTTTCGGGTCAAAGGATTGGAAATCACCAAGAGAGATTGCAGCTGTTGATGGCCAGATAGGATAATGGTACATATCGAGACTGACTAACATCGCAACAGACTCTTTAAACGTTTCCTTACGCAAGGTAATCACATGCTCATCAACTCGGGCATCATGCGTGATGAAGGGTCTTTTCACCGGTTGCTTGATGGGTTGCTCACTCTTTGTTGTCGAGTTATCGACAGGATCTTCAGCTCGAATCTGTCCTGATATTTGGCAAAGATTCATTACAGCAATCAGGATCAGGAAAACCGACTTGCTCTGTGTGCTCATTAGTCTTGCCCTCTTTTAATAGATTTTGCGACAGCCTGCTCTTTGCTGGGTCTCGTGCCTCAACCGCAGCCTACTTGCTGTTTTAACGAAGCAGGAGCTTGGCAACGAGTTATATTAAATTCATCTCTACTGGCCAGCACTGCTTTGAGCGATCCAATCCGTTAATTCTTGTTCTGGGTTGGGAATGATTTTTGTGAGTCTTTTTGAGAGTGGGATCGCTGCTTGCTGTTCGGGGTGATGTGCGTAGTCGAGCAAGCTTTTACGGGTTTGTGGATTGTTGTGAAGCATCCAGTGCACCCAGGCCCATGATTCTGCGTAATCGAGCCGTTGCATTTCGCCGACTGCATCGAGCTGTTCCAAACGTCTGAGATTCGGCTTCCAGCCATTAAGTTGTAAGCGAGCCAGTTCGCTTAAATAATCTTCCCGCGGAATTCCCGCAGCAGTTGGTAATTCGAAGTACTCAGCGAATCCTTCATCAACCCATAACGGCACAAACGGTAAAGCAGAATGAAGCACGCCATGAGTAAATTCGTGCCTGAGATCTTCCCGGATACGATCTGTCCAGACAGTATAAACCGCTAACTTGCTACTGGTGCCGACAAAGTAGGCTCGGCGAGGTGGCAAGCCGGGGTAATGATTGGTGAGAAACTTCTGATACGAAGTTTCGTCCTCAAACATAAATACTTCAACCTGCTTTTCGCCCAGTTTCAGTTCGAGCGTTTGTGCGATTTCATCTCGCAGCTCTTTTAATTCCTGGATCAACGGATCGTCAGAACTCAGTTTGACGTCGCTATGCAAAATGACATGCTCGGTCTTGATGTGATACTTCCCTGGTGCGTCATCCGGGTTGTTGCCTCGAAAGGTGCTTGAACTGCATCCCGAAAACAACCCCGCGCACAGAGTCCCCAAGAGTATTAAGTTTGATCGTAGGAGAAACTGTGTTTTCATTGTGCGATACTTGGGAAACCGTCACTTGAGAAAGAAAGAGGTCAAGGAGATTAGTTTCGCAAAACAAGCGGAGAAGAGCAAGATCGGTTTGAATAAAGTGAACCTCTATTGATTCTAAAAGACATTGCTAACGGAGAGTAGACATTCTTGTCTGCATTGAATTGAGGCATGCTCTAACGACACAGACAGGAATGTCTGTTCTCCATTTGAATTTTTAGAGGTTCCGTAAAGGGTAAGCGTGTGGGTGGTTGCGGAAAGTAATTTGGCATCAAAATTTACAAGGGTATTGTTGGCCTGGCTTGAGTGAATAGGAATCCGGCGGGTGTTTATACGAACACTTCTTGGCGGGGGTCTGTGCGGAAAATGAGCAATCTGGACGTCTCTCCGGCAGTTCCTTGAGAAATTCGGGTAGTCAAGTCTCGAAAGTTGAACCTTTTGTGGCTAGAATGCTCTGATTGTTAAAGACATTGCGGCAGGGGTGCGCAGATTGATCTGTTGTGAGACACCCCTACGAATTTGATAGAGCGTGAATGCGAAAGTAAATTATCGTGGCAATTGCAGAAGAAAAATCAACCAAAAAAGC
This sequence comes from Planctomycetaceae bacterium, assembly GCA_016765335.1. GTDB lineage: Bacteria > Planctomycetota > Planctomycetia > Planctomycetales > Planctomycetaceae > Rubinisphaera. Next base: position 8,539 of record JAESQE010000303.1, on the reverse strand, counting down.
TCAGATTAACGGTGCAGAGATTCTGGTCGAAGCACTGATTCATCATCAGTCAAAGTATATTTTTGCTTATCCGGGCGGGGCGAGCATGCCTTTGCATCAGGCTCTGAGAAAAAACCGAGATCGTATTCGCACGATTTTGCCTCGCCATGAACAGGGCGGAGCATTCGCGGCTCAGGGGATTTCTCGCACAACCGATATGGTCGGCCTATGCATGGCAACCAGCGGCCCCGGTGCAACGAATCTGGTGACATCGATTGCAGATGCGAAAATGGATTCTGTCCCTTTAATCGCAATTACTGGTCAGGTGACACAGGCTGTTATTGGAAGTGATGCATTTCAGGAAACACCGATTATCGAGGTTTGCCGTGCGATTACCAAGCATCATTTCATGATTACCGACATCAATGATGTTGCTCGGATTGTGAAAGAAGCGTATCACGTTGCAACAACTGGTCGTTCCGGTCCTGTGTTGATCGACTTCCCGAAAGATGTTCAACTCGATTCGATCAATTTAGACGACGTGGATTTCGATCCCCCGATGAACCTGCCGGGCTACCATCCTGAATTAAGAGAAGTTGCCCCAGAGCAAATCAAACAGATTGTTGCAGCGATTCGTCGTTCCAAAAAACCGGTTTTATATGTTGGTGGTGGCTGCAATCTTTCAGGTGCTTCAGAAGCCTTGCTGGAATTTGCAGAGAAAACAAAAATTCCTGTCGCGATGACAGTTATGGGACTGGGAGCATTTCCAGGAACTCACGAGCAATCTTTGCACATGCTGGGAATGCACGGCACGGTTTACTCGAACTTAGCTGTTGACGAATCAGATCTTTTACTCGCGTTTGGTGTTCGCTTTGATGATCGCGTGACTGGTAAGCTCGAAGAATTCGCCAAGCACGGAAAAATTGTGCATGTCGATATCGATCCTTCAGAGATTCATAAAAACAAGGAAGCACACATTCCTGTTGTCGCTGACGTTAAGAATGTTATCGAAGAACTTAACAAGGCGATTACTGATGACGATATTCCTGAGACCGATGCCTGGCAAGAAAAAATCGCTGGATGGAAGAAGAAATTCCCGCTCAGTTACAAAACGTATGAAACAGAAATCCCTCAGCAACAAGCTATCGATACATTGTGGAAGCTGACCGAAGGTCTCGATCCGTTTGTCAGCGTGGGCGTCGGACAGCACCAGATGTGGACCGCACAATACTTCAAGTTCGATAAGCCACGTCGTTTCCTCAGTTCTTCCGGATTGGGAACGATGGGCTTTGGTTTGCCTTCTGCGATGGGTGTTGCGACCGCGTATCCAGACGCACTGGTGATTAACATCGAAGGCGATGGCTCGTTCCAGATGAATATCCAGGAATTAGGAACATTGGTCTGTGAAAGTCTGCCCGTGAAAACGATGCTGCTCAATAATCAGCACCTGGGAATGGTGGTGCAATGGGAAGATCGCTTCATGGACGGTAAGCGGGCACACACCTATTTGGGGCCTGTCGATAAACCAGAAGCACTGGGAGAAGCGGGCACAATCATGTGCGATCAGATTTATCCAGATTTCATCGGTATCGCCAAGGGGTACGGCATTGCAGGGCAGCGAGTCCAGCACAAAGATGAGCTGGAAGATGCGATCAAAACCATGATCAATCACAAAGGCCCTTACATCCTGGAAGTCATCTGCCCTTACGTCGAACACGTACTCCCCATGATCCCCGGCGGAAAAACCGTCCACGAGATTATCACCGAGTAATACGCATTTGCGTATTTGTTCGTGAGTTGCGAGAACAAACAAGCCCGTCTTTTTTCGGTGTTAGACATCCGAAAGAAGACGGGCTTGTTGAATAAATAGTGTAGGTGAATCACTGGGAAGCAGCTTGGTTTCAGCGATTGGTTTACAGTTCGTCATCGCTTTGGACTGCGTTGTCTACTGTTCTTGCTATTTTCATTGAGATTTCTATCGACTTTTTAATGATGTCGTTTTCGTTGTCATCATTCACTTTTCCTGTTGCGACATGGCTGGCGAAAATATTCGCAGCCGCACTGAAAATAGCCATTTCGCTTGGCTGTAGATTGGCGTAGTACTTCTTATCCAATGTGATAGTCCTTTTAGTNTTTAGAAACAAAGCTTGCGATTTTCACACATCATAATGCCAATGAAGTCTATCCGCATCTCGATGGACAAACCTGCCAGGGGGTTAAGCTTCTGGAAATATTGCCTNCCAGTGCATTGAAATACCAAACTCAATTAATACTTGCGAGAAGCTATCGATCGCGGCCTTGTACTGACAAGGGTTTAGACAACATTCAACGCGCGAACAAATACGCGAATGCGTATCAGATAATTCCATTGCCGAACGCATCGCTGGAATTGGATTTTGCTGNGCTGCCGGCATGTTCGCTTTGCTGANCTTGTTTTTCTGGTGTATGAGATTCATGTTCCGAACGAGTATCGATGCGAAGCATCTTGCCGGTTTCGGTTTCCAGATTCATGACTGTTTCAGCTGGAACTTCCTGAGCAGGTGTTTCNTGAACTGCTTCTGGTTCGACGGGAATATGTGCTTCGGCTTCGTTCAAACTTGCAAAGCGTTCTTCATCGTAATCGTCGTAGGTACAAGTATAGCCCGACTGTTTGGCTCGAACGATTTCTTCTTGAAAGACAGCAATTACTCGTTTTTGAATCATGTCCCGGCAGGCCGAATTGATTGGATGCGCGATATCTGCGTAGAGCTTGGCTCGCCCGGCATCATCTTTAAGAGCGCGTTCAGAGTGTAGCTTGACTCCACACTGATTGCAGAATGATGCCCGGATTTGATTTTTCGAATGGCACTTTGGGCACCGGTCGGATAACTTCCGGCTGGGCATGGCGACAAAAATTCCTTTGGCGCCCTGGATGATTTTCAAGTCGCGAACGACAAAACAATCATCCAGCGTAATCGAGCAGAACGCTGAGAGGCGGTCACTCGGATCTTCCATTAACTTGATGCGTACCTCAGTGATTTCCACNGTCGATCTCCTTCTCGTAGTTGCTACATTCTACTTTGGGTCACGTACACTCTACCAATCGCCATTCCACGTAACTTTCGAGCCAACTGAATCGATTGTTTACGGGAACGACACAAACCAAAACAAGCCGTTCCGCTTCCACTCATCATCGTACTGAGAAAAGGTTGTTGTTCAAGTCGTTGTAATACTTGCTGTACTTCTCGGTTTAACCGCCGAGCAGGTTCCTCTAGTGAATTGTAAAACAGAGAGGATTCTACTGCTTGGATGTTCGCTTTGTGCAGGTCTTTTATGGAATCTTTTGCAGATTGTGAAAAAGTAGAAGCTGCACAGTTNGAGTAGACTTCGGCTGTTGAAAGCCCAGAATGCGGCTTCACAAGCACGTAATGCATTTTTCTGGAGGGAACAGACTGAATCGTTTCGCCACGCCCAGTACAAATTCCCAAGCCTGTATTGGCTACAAAAAACGGAATGTCACTTCCCAGTTGAGCAGCCAGTTGACATCGACCAGCCTCGTTAATTCCAAGTTTCCAAAGCTGATTTAATGCGTTAATTGTTGCAGCTGNGTCAGAGGAACCACCCCCTAATCCGGCCTGCGATGGAATCCGTTTGAGCAGTGTGATATCAACCCCGGCTTCGATGTCAGTATGCTTGCGAAGCAGCATTGCAGCTTGAACAACCAGATTCTTTTCATCACAGGGGATATCTTCACGTTGACTTAAATGTCCATTAACAGGCATGACCTGTCGAACATTCAATGTGATTTCAGCATCGTCTCGTTTACGAAAACGGAGCGTATCGTGCAGATCGATCAGCTGCATCACGGTTTCGATCTCATGAAATCCGTCTTCACGTTTTCCAAGCACTTTGAGAAACAGATTCAGTTTCGCATGAGCATCAACAGTCAGTGATTCGGAAGCAGAATGGTGCATCAGCATTAAATCAACAGAGGACAAACTTTATAGATCCAAGGATTCCGCAACTCTCGGCAATCAAAAGGCATTGCTGCCTGCAAGTGATCGTTATTCAAGGCNCTTCCTGAAAGAGAATTCAATTCGTTCCGAAGCCGCCGTCCGCATATATTTACCGGTTTCTCTGACTGAGTCGCCGGGTAAAACACTATAATTTAAACCTGTCTTTATTTCATTATTCAAAGGTTTTTTTGTGTAAAGTCCTTTGAGCATACATATTAACGTACTCGGATTCAACCGATGCGTCAATACCGATATTGTTGGCACTGCCCGTGATCGACTTGAAATGCCCTTTCATAAAGGACAGCAACTTGATTATTTGGTCTGCTTAACACNTTTGATACGCATTCGCGTATTTGTTCGCGCGTTGCCTCTTCCTTGATTTTTTGTCAGTACAGGGCCACGGGAATTCACTTCTTGTATTCACTGCGTTTCATTTTAGCTGGCCCGATCATGTTGTTGTGCAGTTGAATTGAATCTTTTTTCGGGACGTCAAAAGCAATCGGTTGTTTGTCTGTGTTGCGTCCATAATCTGTGACGAAGTTGCCGACGATGTTAATGCGTTTGCATTTTTCGCTGTTACACTGCACGGCTGCCCCATTCATTCCTGAGAACATATTTCCCGAAATCAGAACATCTTCGGTTCCTTCGAGCACCACTCCGTTGCCTGCATCGAGCTGCATTGGGTTTTCGTGTTTCAATTTTCTTCGAATCACTCCACCTGTGTCGCTATTGCAAAATGTGTTTGCTGAAATTCCGATCCGCCCGGAATCAGAACTGACTCGCNCAANTGCACTCATATTTGAACAAGAACTGGTCCGGAAACCGGACGGTCCCAAAGTTCCAATTGAGCAAGTAGAGATAACGTCTGCAATTGACCATTTGATACAAAGTTGTGAAGCGGAAGGTCTTCGACCAAAGACAATCACTANATATCGTCAGGTTCTCGATGTTGTGGCCAGCTTTGCTGAGGCTCATGATATCGATGATCTGACTCAGATCGACATTCAGTTTACTGACCTATATCGGCAGTTCAGGACACGGCAAGGAGCAAAGCAAAAGACGATCCACAATGAACTGGGAATTATTCGTCGTCTTTTACATTTTGCCAAAATTCGTCGAATGATTGCTGAATATCCCCTGGAAGACTTGCGTCTGACGAAACCGAAAACTAGATAACAGCTCTGCTGGAAAAAAAGTGAAATTGAACAGTTCCTGAAAAATTCCTTCCCCGGTCACCANGCAGTCTTCGCGCTGCTTAATGAAACCGGTATGCGGATTGGGGAACTGAAATGGCTAACATGGGATGATATCGATACAGAAAAAAAATCTGATTCACATCCGTCCTAAAGATGACTGGACGACAAAAACAGGGAATGTTCGTTCCATTCCGATGTCAGAGCGTGCCCGAAAAAAATTTCGGAACCAGAAGAAGGATTGCCGGTGGGTTTTCACTGCCCGGGCGTCAAAAAGATATCCGCAGGGAGATCACCAGGTCTCCGAACGAAGATTACTGCAGTCGTTGAAGCGAACACTGAAGAAAATCGGCCTGAAAGGTCATCTACATACCTTCAGACACAGTTTCATATCCCATGCGATTATTTCAGGAATCCCAGAAGCAGTTATTCGTAACTGGGTAGGACATGTCAACAAAAAGACACTCCAGCTTTACACGCATATCGCCGATCAGGCGTCCCAAACGGCAATGGAAAAATTAAATCAGTAGAGCAGACGCGAATAGTGCCTTACTTATCTACTTTTGAAATTAGGATGCCACTTTACCTGCTTAAACGAGATTCAGTCTGAAAGCAGTTTCAAAACTTTTTTTGTTGGAGACCATTACGATGTGTAAGTTTTCAGTTCAGTACAAATTCAGCACAAATTCAAACTCTTCAAACCCGAGTAGTCCTTTGAGACTACAAAACAAGGGGTCTATCCAGCCTCATGGGCATCAAAGCGGAGAGAACGGGATTCGAACCCGTGGTACGNTTTGACCCGTACACCGGATTAGCAATCTGCCCAAGACCGTAAGCGACTGGATGGAAAACGCTGTTTTCTAACTAAAAAACAGCTATTCCGTCCTGCTTCCTCTTCACTAGATTCCATGAGACAACGGTTGTTCGTGTGACTTTCGTGAGACCAAAAATCGTTGACTACGATCAGCGATTTAATTTTGTTAAAATGTTATCCACGGGGATAGATCGACGGATCGAACACCGGTATTCCGACCGGCTTCCCCGCTTTTCAAATCGGAATCGTTGACGGAAAGCGATAAAATGGAACAGCAGATCAGCGGTTATACGTTAAGGGATTTATTTATCGATCTAACGGAGTGTGAAAAACTACTCCGTGATTCTAATCGAATTAGCGGTCGCCACAACGACAATAGGAGGATTCTGTCTGAACTGGGGGGGTGTGATTCTGATCTCCAGTGCGGGGATGATGCAAAAAAAGTGTTTGAGAGATTTGACTCCCAGTTCCGGGTAATTGGCGATATAAATAAGTATCGAGGTGACGCAGAAAAAGTGTTTGAGAGAATACCAAAAGATGTTATTGACTTGCTTTCGCCGATTTGTCATCTAAATGGAAAATTCAATATTGATGAATTGAAGAAGCTGAGAGGAAAAATTTGCATTGAAAAGGGCATCGGAAAGGCTGATGTTGACGCAATGCCGGCGATTGAGTTCGCAAAGCTATTCCACGAAACGGACCAGTCCCCCTCAGAGCAACCGACCGGGGATGATTCCAAGAATGATCTCAAGCAGTTCTTCATGTCTAATCTTGTGAAAGCGTCTGACTATGATCCGAGGACCGTAAGAAAACACCTCGGAAAAGCTGATGTCAAAACTCCTGAGACGACAGACAGCACATGGAAATACTCCAGGAACGATGTTGGCAAATTACTCAACGTGATCAAGAACATCAATTCAGCAAAGGCCAAGACCGCTTTGAAAGGACTGAAATCACTTCTGGAATCCGATAATAAATAATCGGCACTGCGACATTACTGCGACATTACTGCGACATTTTACCCTCACTGCGACATTACTGCGACATTCCGGAAAAGCATTCTTCACAAGCGAAACAAATCTGTTTTAATCCCCTCAGCCGCAAATCAGCGGCAACGAGTTTCATTTATATTGAACCGTTCATGAGGGGGTACAGATGGCAGTTTTAGGGACAGCTACAAAGCGTCTGCTGACGCGAAAAGAACTTTGCGAGGCAACTGGATTCAGCGACTGGGCGATCTTGAACTTCCGCAAAATGGGAATGCCTGCAATTCGGATTGATCGTGCTGTCAGATTCGATCTTGAAGATTGCATCGACTGGCTTAAGCAAAATTCCCAGGAGATCAGCAAATGAAGATTTCTTTGGAAGATTCCGACATCACGCCAATTGTCCGTGAGACCGTTGAGGCAATGCTCGATTCTGGATTGCTCGACCAGCGGTTGAGTTATTCATCGATTGAAGCGGCTCGCATTCTCGACACCACATCACGGGCGATTGATGAAGCCCGACGTTCCGGGCGTTTACGTGGCGTGAAGATCGGCAAAAGCTATTCCTATCCACGAACGGAACTTCTGCGATTTCTGAACGACCATGCGTAAAAAAAGCCCCGGCCTACCACAGCGGGGCTTCTCCATTTATTCACATCATCAGATACAGAAAGCAAAATTATGCTACCAACAGAAAACACAAAAGGCAAGACCGGCGGTAACAATCGCTATCGTGGCGATTTATTTGAATCGCTTTCTCGAAAAGAAAAAGCACTTGCAAACCATGAAGCCAACCGGGGGCGAATTCTATTGCAGGCCAGGCATGCTTTCCTAAATCATTTGTNGCAGCACAAAACCGTCACGGCTGACGATATTCGGGGCAAGTTTGAAATCCCAGACGGGGTTAATCCTGCTTGCCTTGGATCGGTCCCAGGGATCTTTGCACGGGGTTTAGTGATTCGACGCTGCGGTTATGTCGAATCGTTGCGACCAGAGGCACATGCACGAGTCCTGAGTCTCTGGGAACTACTCAATCGTGAAAAAGCCGAGGCGTGGCTACGCGATAATCCTCTAGCAAAATCGGAGGTCGCGAAATGACAGGTGGTTTCATCCTCGTTCACAGGAAGATGCTCGACTCGGTTGCGATGTCCGATGATTGGCTTTGCCGTCTGTGGATCACCTGCCTTCTCAAAGCAAATTTCAGAATGGGATTCTTCAAAAGCGAAGAGATTCCAGCAGGCACTTTTGCATTCTCTTACAGGCTGTTTTCGGAGTCGTTGGGCGTCTCAAAAGGCAAGCTGAGGCGAGGTTTATCGAAGCTCGAAAAGTCTGGGCAAATAACAACAAAGGATTACCTATTACCATACTGAATAGCGGTACTCACCACGATGTTTCCACAAATGATTGGTCTGATGCCATGCAGTGGTTAAAGGAAAATACCCCTGAAGATGCCGTTATTGCATCTTGGTGGGATTATGGGTACTGGATCAGCACCCTTGGTGAGAGAAAAACTTTATCTGATAATGCCACACTGATAGATTGGCAGATTAGAAAATCAGCATCGATGTTTAA
>JAESQE010000302.1 GCA_016765335.1 Planctomycetaceae bacterium | reverse complement strand
CGTTCAAGTTTAATCATACCGATTTCGTATCGAACATATAGATAAAAGGTAGAATTTATGGCAATTATAGATACCGTTTTAAGTCCGACCGGACAGCAAGTTAACATTGTTGATGATGCGGATCAGGGCTTCAATGCCCTCAATGCGGAATCGTTTATGAAACTGCTGATTACTCAATTGCAGAATCAGGATCCGACAGAACCAACAAGCAACGAAGAACTCTTGACGCAGCTTTCTCAGATGAGAAATTTACAGTCTAGTATTGAACTGAAGGATTCGATTCAGCAGGGGACTTCGAGTCAGTCAGCTGCTGCGTCCGCATCTTTCATCGGTCGTACTATTGAGTATCAGGTAGGCGGAGGTGGGGAAGATGTTAGCACTGTTGAGGGTGTTGTTGAACGGGCTATTTTCCGTGACGGGCAATCTTTTGTTCGAGTTGGAATAGAAGACGTGCCTATCGAAGACATTATTTCAGTTCGCGATACGGTGCCGGGTTCATAGGTTGAGCGAGAGAAACCTGGATTTATCGAGACGGTTTTTTCGTAAGTTTCAGGGCAATGATTTCACAATAGGAAAAGGTTGCGGATTATGACGGCAATGTGCCGATACTGATTGTGAGACATTTGTGTCTCCCAGGGGATTCTGTTTTTATTGCGGGGTAATTTGACGGCGAACTTTGCTGGCAATGAGCCGAAAGATGCGGGTTGATTTTAGATTTAGCACGGGGGTGTTGAGTACATCGATAGCAGAAACATGCTTATGTTTCCCAGTACTCAGCTTTATATATTACTAAAGACAGCGAACGTTTGATGTAAGCATCAAGCGTTCGTCATGGACGATTAACTGTCTGGGGGATGACATGGGTTTAACATCTGCGCTAACGACTTCGCTCAATGGATTGGCTTTGAACGAGCAGACCATTGATGTTCTTGGTAACAACATTGCCAATGCTGGAACCAATGGTTACAAAAGTTCGAGGGTTCTGTTTCAAACACAGTTGTCGCGAACATTATCTGTTGGTTCCCGACCGACTGCAAATGATGGTGGTACTAACCCGAGGCAAATTGGTTTAGGGGCCACGACAGCTGCAATTATTAAAGACTTTTCGCAGGGAAGTATTACGAATTCAAAGAATCCATCGGATCTTGCGATCCAAGGAGATGGTTTTTTTATTCTCAATGGGCGAGATGGTAACGTCTATACTCGTGCAGGAAACTTCAACCTCAATAGTGAAGATATTTTGACTGCTGCCAATGGCTTGCGAGTGCAAGGCTATGGTGTGGATGAAGACTTTAACCTGGTGACCACGCAGCTGGCAGATATCACGATTCCTGTTGGTGATTTGGTTGTCGCACAGCAAACACGAAATATTGCAATGGGTGGGGCGTTGTATTCCACCGGAGATGTTGCGACCCAGGGGACAAAACTGATTACTGATGATGCTTTTGTAACGACAGCAGGAGGGGCCGGGATTGCGAGCGGGGCAACTTTGTTGACCAGTCTGTTTAAAGATAGTTCGTTGGTAGGTGACCCGGCATTATTTAGTGTTAATGATGTCATTACGTTTACACCGCGAAAAGGAGGGCGGTTGCTCGATGGACAGTCGCTAACTGTTACTGCTGGTACTCAGTTAAGTGAATTGCTTGCGATGATGGACAACACTTTAGGAATTCATAGTGATGGCGGGCTTACAATTCCTCAAGAAGGAGGCATTGATCCTGGAGTCTTTCTTAATACTCTTGGGAGAATCGAAGTGATTGGGAACCGGGGAGATATTAACGACATCAATATCACACTTGGTGATTTAGTATTAAATAATGGCACGACAACAAGTACCATTGATTTTGCAATGACTGAAACGCAGGCAGCAGATGGTGAAAGTGCAATTACCGACTTTATCGTGTTTGATTCATTAGGGCAGGAAGTCAACATTAAATTGACTTCTTATTTGGAATCACGAGATGGGACATCTTCAACGTTTCGGTATTTTGCTGAAAGTAGCGATGACAGCGATGCAGATATTGTCCTGGGAAGTGGAAGTTTTGTTTTCGATAGTCAAGGAGTAATTGCATCTGGGAAAACCGATCAATTTCAGGTGGATCGAGCAGATACCGCAGCTTCCAATATGCAGTTAACGATCGATTTCTCGAATCTTTCCGGAATTTCGGGGAGTGCTTCTTCTGCGATGACTTTGCAGACTCAGGATGGTTCAAGCCCTGGGACATTGTCGCGGTTTGTGCTTGATGAATCGGGTGTGATTAACGGCATTTTTGATAACGGGATTATTCGAACGATGGGGCAAGTGACTCTGGCGAGATTTTCCAACTCTCAAGGATTGTTGGAAAACGGAGATACAACCTTCCTGGAAGGGGTAAGTTCTGGCCCTCCGTTTTTGGTCACCCCTGGTAACTTTGGTGCAGGAACGATTCGAGCTGGTGCAGTCGAATTATCGAACACAGATATTGGACGAAATCTGGTGGACCTGATTATTGCCTCGACTAACTACCGAGGTAATGCCCGAGTGATTTCTTCGGTACAACAACTGATTGATGAACTGTTGGTCCTAGGCCGATAACAGCGGTGTAGGTTTCTGAAGTGTGCAGTTTGAAAAGGCGTGAGAGAACAGGCGATGATTAAACTGACAAGACTAAACGGGGAGCAATTTGTTCTCAATGCAGAGCTGATTCGTTACATCGAATCTCGCCCAGATACGTTCATTACGTTAACCACTGATGATCGAGTGATTGTGCAGGAAAGTGTTGATGATGTCATCCAGAAAAGTGTGAATTACTCCAGGACAATACGAACAATTCCGGTATTGTCTTAGTGATGTTGTCTGAGTTGATTTATTCAAGCGTAGATATCGGGCGAATTATAGCGGATGATGAGATAGATTTTCCTCAAGGATTTTTCTGGTTATGGATAAGGCAACTATTGGCGGCGTTGTGATGGCGTTCGGGCTACTTGCGCTCGCTGTCATGCTTGCGCCCGGTGGTAACTTTTTAGCCTTTTGGGATGCGGCTTCTGCTTCTGTGGTTATCGGGGGAGCACTCGCAGCGATCTGTATTGCTTTTCCTCTCGGGGCGCTCCTTCTTATTCCCAAAGTCACGATGAAAGTCGTTTTTCCGAAAGAGAAAAACTTAGCCCCGGTCATTAAGCAGTTGGTAGAATTCTCTGAAATTGCAAGACGGGATGGGATTCTGGCTCTGGAAGGTAAAACAGAAGAAATTGAAGACCCCTTTATATTGCTCGGTATTCAGATGGCTGTTGATGGAACCGATGCCGAGTTGATGGAGGCTGTGTTAAGAACGGAGATGGAAGCGATCTCGTCTCGGCACAAAGTCGGGAAATCATTGATGGAAACCGGAGGGCGTTATGCTCCGGCTTTCGGAATGATCGGGACTTTAATGGGTTTGATTATTATGTTGGGGAATATGGATGACCCAGCTGCTATTGGTCCCGGGATGGCCGTGGCGTTAATTACCACGTTGTACGGTGCGATGATTTCAAACATTATCTTTTTGCCTTTTGCTGACAAGCTTGGTTATTACACAAAGCGAGAAATGGAAGTCCGGGAAGTGATTGTAAGAGGGATTCTATCGATTCAGGATGGAGACAACCCACGCATGTTAGAGCAAAAATTGAATGCCTTCCTCCCAGAACATCTACGGGAAACCAAAGACGGGGAAGCAGCTTAGTCTGGCTACAAGAATGTGCTGAGTTCGTCCCGAAGGCCCTTTGTCGATTAACGTGCAGAGAAATATTACGAGGTACTTAAGTGGCGGAAATCGAAGATGATAAGCCGCCTGGTGTGCCCGAGTGGGTTGTTACTTATGGTGACATGATGTCGCTGCTGCTGACCTTCTTTATTATGCTGGTTTCCTTGAGCGAAACAAAACAAGAAGGCCAATTGCGTTCGATGCTCGATTCTTTCGAAGAAAGGTTTGGTAGCCATTCTGAAAATAATAGTGGCGTGCCCGGGCCTTCGATGCAGACAAACAGCTATTACAGTAAAATGAATTCTAGAGGAATAAGATCCGAGGCAGGAGTCAAAAAAAGGAGTAAGGATTCCAAGGGAAATCTCGGAAAACATGGCACAGTCAAGCGGATCAATCATGGCGTAGTTGTTACGATTGGTGGTCCGACCATGGTTAAGGAATTCAGTGCAGAATTGAATGATGAGATTCTAGGGAATCTTGATATCCTGGCAGACATTATTCGGCATCGACCGAATATTATTTCTATCTGCGGGCATAGTTCTCCAGAGCCGCTTCCACCGGGAAGCTTATATCGAGATCAGTTCGAACTTTCTTATGCCCGCGCACGGGCAGTCGCTGATTATTTTGTCGCCAAGAAGAAAATTCCACAGGCTAGAATCATCGTGGGAGCTGCCGGAGATACCGAGCAGAGGCTAATGACAAAAGATGCAAATCAGCAATCTCAAAATCATCGGGTTGACGTGTTTTTGATAGACGCGATATAATCCCTGATATTCACCATTTAAAACTCACTTTACGTGAAAATGGGTAGTGTGCATTGAATAGGCTCTGTTTGTGTTGGTTTTCTTCATGAATTGAGTGAAGTTGCACTGGTGTATTGTCTGAAATTCTGACATCAAGGAGGATGTCTTATGGCTACAGATGCCCCTGAGGAAGAAGTACAAGAAGTTGAAGAAGCCGAAGGTGAAAAAAAACCTGTCAGTTTCTGGCTAAAATTAGCTGCTATTGCTGGTTTGGTGCTCTTGGTGATTATTGCCCAGTTTGCGTTAATTATCTACGTATTCGCTCCATCGGATGGATCGGAGATAGATCCAGAGGATGAATCGATTCTCAACGGTGAAGATCTTGAGGAGACGAATCTCAAGGAGATGAAGTTCGTTGACCCGTTTAATTGCACGAATAGCTTGGCGTCTCAGGGGCAGTCAATTCATGTGACTTTTAAGTTGTGTGTGGATGTTCCTGAGAATCTCAGCGAGCAATTTACTGAAGCGAAGAAAAATCGCCTGAATCGTATTGAGGAAGCAGTCGTTACGATTATTAGAAATGCTGGGGCTGAAGAACTGAATGATCCCTACTTGAGCACAATTAAACGGCAGATTAAGGAAGAAATAAATAAAATTCTAAATCAAAGTTTCGTCACCTCTGTGATTATTGGAGGATGGCGAAAAACGGAACAATGATTGCATTGTTGTAAAATATTCGTTTTTTTGATTACAAATTTTTCCTTTAGCTTAAACTGGATACCGACGTGGGCAGTGACGACGATCTATTGGATCCAAATGATATCGAGGCCTTGCTGAATCAAGCAGGGGCTGCTGGTCCAGCTTCAGATGAGACTCCAGAGCCGGAGGCTGCTGCTCCAGATGCAACAGGTGGTCCTGATCTACTGGATCCCTCTGATATCGAATCTCTGTTGAATCAAGGTCCTGCAACCGAAGGGGTGCCAAGTCCAGGCGGCCCTGATCTTCTGGATCCTTCTGATATCGCCTCTTTGCTCGGGCAGGGGGCCGGTGCGTCTATCACTCCGCCTCCGCCAGCAGTTGGCGGAGCAGCAGAGCGTCTGATTAGTCAAGCGGAAGCAGATTTGGCAGCTGCAATTGCTCCAGATTTTGGGTCAGGGCCAGGGATGACTCGGGATGTAACCGGAGCTTCTCCTTTGACGCTGGATGACTTGGCTCTTTCTGCCTCAAGCGGTGACCGTTCAGGTCTATCGATGTTGCAGGATGTTGAGCTGGATTTGAGAATTGAACTCGGTCGAACCGAATTGATGATTGAAGAAGTCGTTGCGTTATCTGCTGGTAGCGTTGTTCCTCTCGATAAACTTGCAGGGGATCCCGTTGATATTCTGGTTAATGGACGGTTAATTGCGCGTGGGGAAGTGCTCATTCTGAATGATAACTTTTGTGTTCGAGTTGCTGAGATTCTTACTCCGCAGGATTTGCAGAAGTAGGATCGAAAGCTGCATTGCACTGTGTGGCAATGCTTGATTACGATTATGATCAACGGGGGTTGATCGCTTTTAAGGTTGGGGGGGATGCAAGGATGCGTCTCGGGGAAAAAACTTTTGGTCGTTTGTTTTTCTTTACTGGTAAAAGATACTTTTATCAGGCAGGGATGCAGTACGGCATTTGTCTTGTCTTGGTTCTAGCCAGTGCTTGCTGCGCCCAGGGACAAAATGCTCCATATTCTAAGTCAAACTTATTTGGAAAAACTCAATCTGCTGAAGGTTTACAGTCTCCAGCCAATCATTCTGGTTCGTATATTCCAGAGACTTCAGGTTCAGGGGTGATCGTGCCTGCGACATATCAGCAAGTTGGTGGATCGGTCCCTGGTGTTGTGAACACAGGAAATGTATCCCAGGGGCTTGATGATAAAAATAAGTCAACAGGCATTACCAGAAGGCCTGCTCTTCCTTTGAGGCGACCAGGGGAAAAGGTGCGGGGAAATTCCAAGGGAGATGGCGAGGGAGGTCGTCGCCTTGGCTCAACATCTCAGCAGCTCGGGACAACAACAATTGTATTGGGTGGTATTATTGTTGTTATTCTTGTTGTCTCTAAGTTAGTAAAAAAGCATACACCGATTGGGTCGATGAATCTTTCTTCTGCGGTGCTTGAAGTACTCGGGCGTAAAATGCTCGATCAAAAACATGCTATTCACTATGTCTATTGTGGCAACCGCATACTTGTTTTGGGGTCTTCGCTTGAAGGATTGCGAACTCTGGCTGAAATTACGGACCCTGTGGAGATAGACCGTATTCGGGGTGAGTGCAAGCCCATTCCGACAGAGACATCAATCCGAAGTTCTTTCAGTTTTCTGCTTTCGAAGACTGAAAGAGAAACAGAGAAAGTTGATCTGGATAAACAGCATCGAGAGAGACAAAAAAAACAAGGAAGTACCAGGCGGACTCGGGCAGATAATAATCAGCCACCTGCTCCAGATTTAGCTAATTTCGGCTTAACGATCGATCAGGTACGGGAGATTCAATCATGAATGGAATTCCCAGTCAAAGTTTGTATGCATTGGGTCGGTGGTTGCTGCTGGGAATTGCAGCGATTGCTGTGATCGGTTCGCCTCAAACATCGTTGGCTCAGCCAGCACTTTCAGGTGGCAATCAAGTTCAATTTCCTGTTGGTGATAATGGACAGAAAATTCTGCCATTACCCGAAGGAGACACTGGATTTTCGGGGTTGGATAATACAGAATCGGTGTTTCCTCAAGGGCTTGATCCTGATCGGTTGATGTCTCCTCAGGGATTGACGCCAACATTGAAGCTGATGATTATGATGACGCTGATCACGCTTGCTCCTTCGATGATGATTATGACGACCTGTTTTGTGCGGATTATTATTGTGTTGGGGCTGCTTCGTCAGGCACTTGGGACACAACAACTTCCGCCGAATCAGGTGTTACTTTCTTTGTGTATGTTTTTGACAATGATGGTGATGTGGCCCGTTTGGCAGCAGGCTTACGAAAATGGAATTCGTCCCTATTCAGAAGCAGAGTTTGATTCGGTCGAAGATCAGCAAGCTGGTTTGCAGGTCGCGTTAGAGCAGGCGTTGCTACCAATTCGCCAGTTTATGAGCGATCAGATTTTTCGAACGGGAAATGAAAATGCAATTTGGATGTTTGTCGAATATCAACGTCCGCTGGAAGGTACTGAGGCAGCTGCCAATTGGAAGGCGCCGGAAAACTTCGATGAAATTCATACCACGGTCTTAATTCCAGCATTCANTTTAAGTGAATTGAAAACAGCTTTCATCATTGGGTTTCAAATTTATCTGCCATTTATTGTGATCGATATGGTGGTTGCTTCGGTGTTAATCAGTATGGGAATGATGATGTTGCCTCCGGTGATGATTTCACTTCCCTTCAAACTGTTGCTCTTCATTTTGGTTGATGGCTGGTACTTAGTTGTTGAAATGCTATTGAATAGCGTTCAGCCCTACACCGGCACCGGCTGATTTGGTTCTCCCCCTTACGAAGGGGGAGCGAGAGGGGTTTTTAAGAAACTCTGGAAATTATTTTTTTAGAGGTTCGTTTAATAAAACAGATGGCATCATTTTTCAGTCGAATTGAAGTTGGAAAACATGGATATTGATTCTGCAGTAGATATTACGCGAGGGGCGGTCATTATCACCTTGATGGTTGGGACTCCGGTGATGGGAGTTGCGATGGCGATTGGTTTATGCATCAGTTTGTTTCAAGCGTTGACTCAATTGCAGGATCAGACATTGAGTTTTGTTCCAAAAATTCTGGCCATGGTGGGAACACTGTTGTTGTTGATGCCCTGGATCTTCGGACAAATTGTCGAATACACGATTGAACTTTGGCGAGCGATTCCTGATACATTGTAGTGGTCCAACTATCGTTAAAGGTTAGACATTTGAGTAGAGGCTTTTGGTGTCCCGATTTGAAACTAATGAAAACGGATNGATTTTATTTTACCNCGGNGGCACGGAGAATACCGAGTTGAAAAAGTAGCAGTAAAACAATCAATATAATTCAAGAGATATACGGTCTCGTTTTGCGAGGGAATATGACTCACATGGTTTTTTCTCTGTGGCCTCTGTGGCTCCGTGGTTTATTCTGGTTTTTCTGTTTGATAACAGCTGTGCTGAATGAGACGTCAAGAAATTATACCAAAATTGTTAAGCCGGCTATCATTTAACACTAGTTGGGCTAAGTGGTGAAAAGCATCGGACGATCATTTATTACATGGAAGAGAGTGGTTTTCAAGATTCATGTTTAATGCAGTGGATCAAATATCGAATGGATTTCTCAGCGATTGGGCGAATCNGCTGATCCTTGATGCTGCACTTTCCTACTTTATGACGTTCTTTCTCGTCCTGATTCGCATTTCTGGATTGATGTTGATTGGGCCATTCTTTGGTCATACTGCGATTCCAATGAATGTCAAATTTCTTTTTGCATTTTCGATTGCGTTGATCGTTGCCCCGTCAATTGCCAATATACGAGATCGTGGGNTTCAGCAATTAGATATTAACAAGGATTCCGTATTGACGGGCAATGAACTGCCTAGAGTGTACCGCGAATCCCTGCCTTTTGAAGCGATTCATAATCAAGTTGATACCGAATCTGTCCCTGAAGTTGAGGTGACTCGATTGCAGTTTCGTGCTTCTGCACCAGTTCCTTCGACGTTGTTCGATCTGATTTGGCTGATTGGGACTGAGTTGATGCTTGGCCTGATTCTTGGCCTGGGGGTGGTCGTCATTCTGACCGGCCTTCAGCTCGCTGGTGNAACCTTTGATCAACAAACAGGAACTGCATTGAGTGAAATATTTAANCCTGCATTGGGAACAAGTATTTCACCAACAGGTCAGCTCTTTTTTCTGATGGGAACAACAGCGATTCTGACGATGTCACCTCTTGATGGTCATTTGATGATGCTTTCAAGTTTGCTAAAAACATTTGAGGTCTTGCCCGTGGGGATGGCCAGTATGGATGTGGCTTCTTTGGATTTGATTCGTCATTTGATGAGTCAATCGATGGTGATTGCAATACAAATTGCTGCTCCTTTATTGGCTGCGATGGCATTATTAAGTGTCACGATGGGATTCTTGGGATACACGGTCCCTCAGATCAATGTTCTTGTTCTCGGATTTCCAATTCGAGCGGTGCTGAGCATGCTCATTCTGACGGTGACACTTTCTGGTGCAACGGAATCGATTTTGGAAAGTTTTGCAGATGCGATGAATCAATTAACTACAACCATTATTTCAACTGGACAGTAATCATCTGAATTTAGAATTCAGAGTGATAAATAGATCATGGCAGAAAACGACTCCGGTGAAAAAACTGAAGACGCAACGGAACACCGGCGCAGCGAAGCTCGGCAGGACGGGAACGTTGCCAAGAGTACCGATGTCAATGCTGCGGTGATTATGTTAACTGCGGCTGCCGGATTGATGTTTCTTGCTCCGGCGATGGGGCAAGGCCTGGCGCAAATGATGGTGTCTTATTTATCTGGGCCAGCGATGGTCCAAATGGATTTGGCTGGATCTGTAAGAGAATTCCATAATATTATTGACCATGTCGTTGGCTTTCTCGTTCCATTTTTAGGCTTGATGTTTTGTGCTGCAATTATCGCAANCATTNTGCAAATCGGTTTTCTGTTCACGACCAAACCGCTGAATCTGAAATGGGATCGATTGAGTCCACTTGCTGGTGCTAAACGCATCTTTTCCGTCAGTTCTATAGCCAAGCTGGGAACAAGTATCGGAAAAGTGATTGTCATGGTCACAATTTCCAGCTTTTTCATTTATGTGAACTTACCCATGTTGCTAGGGTTAGGGACCGCCGAACCGAACGTTATTTTGGGTGTGCTGGGTGCGAAAATTCTGGAGTTGTCGTTTCAGTTAGCCTTGGCGATGCTGATGATTGCGATTCTTGATTTCAGTTTTCAGAAATGGAAACATGAAAAAGACCTCAAAATGACCAAGCAGGAAATACGCGATGAGATGAAAAATATGGATGGCGATCCACAAATGAGGCAGCGACGCAAAGAGGCTCATCGAAAACTTGCCACAGCCAAGGAAATGAACTCAGTCAAAGATGCAGATGTGGTTGTGACGAACCCGACACATATTTCTGTCGCATTGAAATACGATCCAGATAAAAACCCTGCCCCGATTGTTGTCGCCAAAGGGGCGGGAGAAATTGCTTTGAGAATCAGACAGTTGGCTCGCGAACATAATGTCCCGATTATCGAACGCAAACCGCTGGCTCGTGCGATCTACCGGGATGTCAAAGTCGGACGACCTATTCCGGCAGATATGTATGAAGTCTTTGTCGAAATTATGGCTTACGTCTACCGACTCACTGGTAAGACTCTCCCAGAGAGATAGGATATACCGAGCACTTGGTTTCTGTGTCGATGCCTTGGTGTCGGCTTGATCATTTTTTATTATTATTATACGCATTCGCATATTTGTTTGCGCGTTGAACATTCCTTAAGTCCTTGTCAGTACAAGGCCACGAGTGGGAGCTTCTCGCAAGTATTAATTGAGTTTGGTATTACTTTCAATTTGCAGTTCACTTATGACACCTGATTATCTCTCTGAAAGTCTCATTCACGACCCCATTCACGGCTACATTTCTTTTGTCTCACGTTGGGGGCTGGAAGGTCATTCGGTTTCTGGTTCTCAGAGTCGAGCACAAGCAGAAAATTCGCTTTCTGGGCACCTGGCCAGTAAAGTGACACCGATGCAAGAGGACGAAGTCTCGGAACAGGAAATTATTGATCATCCCTGGGTGCAGCGGATGAGGCAAATTCATCAACTGCAAACCGCCTGGTGGGTTTTTCCCTCAGCAGAACATATGCGGTTTCAGCATGTTCTCGGGGCGATGCATTTGGCTTCGCGGTGTATCAGTCAATGGTATGAATCTTTGTGCGATGCGTGTGAAAACGTTCCCAGTAAAGCTCATGTGGAATCATTGGTGCGACTTGCTGCATTATTGCATGATGTGGGGCATGGTCCGTTTGGTCACTTTTTTGATGATCACTATCTGGATCAATATGACTTAACGCATGAAGATCTTGGTTCGCACATTATTGAACACGAATTAGGCGATTTGATTCGTGGTGTCAGGCGAAATCCCAATGGGGTAATGAAGACGTTAGAAGTTCTCGATCCCAAGCAAGTTGGTTGGTTGATTCGTCGACCCAAATCGCAAAGCGAGACCGATGGGCATCCTGATTGGCTGCAAAAACTGCGAGCATTATTCAGCGGGATTTATACCGTCGATAACATGGATTTTGTGCTGCGTGATGCTTATATGTCTGGATACAACACCAAAGCTTTTGATATTTCACGGTTGCTGCATTACAGCTTCTTCACACCACAAGGGCTGACGATTCATTCACGTGGGCTGCCCACGCTGATTAACTTTATCGAAACTCGTGCGAATTTGTTTCGATCCATCTATTTTCATCGCACGGTTCGTGCTTTGGATATTGCGTTGGAAGAACTATTTCCCGAAACAATGAAGCACCTGTTTCCGGGTAACCCGTTGGATCATCTCGATGAATACATGCAGCTCACGGAAGTTTCTTTTCTGGTAGATATCAGTCGTTGGTCAAAATCTCAGGTACCGGAAATTCAAGCTTTGGGGCGTCGATGGGATGCAATTCTTCGCAGAGAAGTGACCTGGAAAATGGCATGTGAACGCACCATTAATTTTCATAATGCAGACTCGATGCGAATGACCATCTATTCTGAACCGGATCTCTTGTTGAAACGAGTTCGAGAACGTCTTCCCAAAGAATTGCGAGCTATTTCGTTGCGGTGTGATGTTGCTCAGCACTACCATCGTCCCAGTGCCAAGCTTCCGGTTAAAGGGCAGAATTATTTACTCGATCCTGCGATGGGTGATGCCATCGAATTAAGTGACGATGAGTTGTTTCGTCAATTGCCCACCAGTTTTCTCATCTTTCGTATTTATGCTAAAGATCATGGTCATGAGAAAATCCTCAACGAAGCTCTCAATTCGATCTTAGGCGGTGCTATGGATGCCAAAACGAATATGTGATTACCTACTAGCCCAACTATCGTTAAATATCAGTCATTTAGGCAATGGGTTTTGAAGCTCGATTGAGCACAAATATAAAAGGATAAATTTTATTACACCACAGAGACGCAGAGATCACTGAGTCAAAAAACAGCAGTGAAACAATCAATATAGCTCAAGAGATTTATGGTTTCGCAATGTATTAAAAATAAGAATTCCCTGAATTTCTCTGTGATCTCTGCGTCTCCGCGGTTAATTTTATTTCTTCCTATTTGATACCGACTAAGCTGGGTGAGACACTAGGAAATCAAATTTCATAATTGGCAAGCTGTCTGTCATTTATCGGTAGATGCAATACTCGTTGTGTGTTGTGTTACAAAGTGTCATTTCCTGCCCTTGATAATCTGTAACGATTCTGCGGGAACTTTTGGTTAACCGTTTGTGCGAGTCGTGCAGGGGAATCGGAACTTGCTGGGTCTTGCTCGTAGGATATGCCGATTCTCAGGGCATGTTCAGTAACGCTTTACATCTGTTAAAAGAGAATCAGGACTGCCTGAGGATTTTACGTGCCTATGCGGTGCGTGAAAAGCAGCCCGGCAATGAGTCCGATTCCTGCTGGACAAAAAGATTATTTGACCAGCACGCTTGTGCTGACGAAATTGAAGTCGAAGCCGAGGCGGAGAAATCTTCCGAATCGCATGGCTTGTTGATTGCGTACGGTTACTTGGATATCGAACTTTCTGGTCGTTCTGACGGAATTCATTATCGTTTGAGCAGTGATGGAAAAAAAGCTTTGGTGCTGATGGAGAAGCGGGAAGTTGATCCATCTGAAAATATTGATCAACGGCTGGCTGGTTAGATCTGAAAACACCGATTAAAAACCCCCTCTAGCTCCCCCTTGCTAAGGGGAAAAACCTATTTTAAGAGCTTCTCTTTTGTGCTTGAGCTTGCTCGCACCAGTGTCATCTATTATTGGTCGGCGTACCAGGATTGAAACATCAGCACGTCCCACAAGGGGTATTGCCAGTTGACTTCACAGGCACTGTGTTCTTCCCAGCGTTTTCGAATTAATTGGGTGTTCAGCAACCCATGTGCATTGAGGCTTTGTTCAGAAAGAAGCGACTCAGCCCAATCTTGCAATGAGCCGCGTAGCCATTCGCCAATCGGAACACCAAATCCGACCTTGGGACGCTGAAAGAGTTTTTTCGGGACGTGCCTTTCAAGCAGGCTGCTGAGGATTCGTTTCCCTTGATCTTGTCCGAATCGATATTCCTGTGGAAGCGACCAGGCAAATTCGACAATGCGATGGTCCAATAGCGGTACCCTGGCTTCCAGGGAAGCTGCCATGCTGGCGCGGTCCACTTTGGTGAGAATATCATCTGGTAAATAAGTGAGCGTATCGAGTGCCATCCAATTGAGCTGCGGATTCGATAACTCAGCCATGGCGTTTCCGTAACCGAGTTGTTCGCTGGGGTCTATAAAGTCCTGAGCCATCACTTCTTCAGGGGACCAGTGTCGGTTAAGCTCTGCATATAACTGATGAGGATTGGCTATATCGAGTATCTGAGAGTAGCGGGCAATGCCCTGTTTTTTGTAGGCTAGTGGTGTGTGTTTTGCGTAGTAACTCATCAGTTTCGACAGCTGATGCCGAGCGGGGACTTTTTGAATTTTGTTCCAGATATTTCCGATATGGAAATATCTGTTGTAGCCACCAAACAGTTCGTCGCCTCCATCGCCTGAAAGACAAACAGTGACATCTCGTCGAGCCAGTTTGCTGACCAGATACGTTGGGATCTGTGACATATCTGCGAACGGTTCATCGAACATTTCAGCCAATTGAGGGATAACCGATTGTATTTCACTGGGCATGACACATAATTCGGTATGCTCGGTCCCCAGATGCTCCGAGATTCTGCGGGCATACGGCGATTCGTCGTAATCAAATTCGCTGAATCCAATCGTAAACGATTTCACTGGCAGCGAATGCTCTTTTTGCATCAACGCGACAACCAATGACGAGTCGATCCCCCCAGAAAGGAACGCACCCAGTGGTACATCCGCAAGCATCCGAGAGCGAACAGCATCAGTTAGTAATCGTTCCAGTTCATTGACTGCTTCTTCAAACGAACCACTAAAGCGGTTGGCCTGACCATCTCGAATCGTTTCTTTCAATTGCCAATAAGGCGGAGATGTTACCACCAAGTGAACTGACTTGTCCTGAATGAAATTCATTTGTCGGCTGTCGCCATTTACTATTTTATGTGTTGTCTTCATTTGTATTTACTTTTTATG
>JAESQE010000301.1 GCA_016765335.1 Planctomycetaceae bacterium | reverse complement strand
AGCGTCGTCGCATTAGTCATCGCCCCACTGTTAGTATGATGCTACTGCGGAGCACAGACATTCGGTGTCTGTGTCAATGAAAACGGGTACTACCAATGTAGGATGGCGTGCTTGCACCCATCAACGCGTGCCTTTTGATTTCATCAAAGTCAAAAGAATGGGTGAACCTGCCGACAGCACCACCTGCTTTTCCGTCTGATCGTAATATGAATTTGCGTATGTTTTCGATCAAAGCAACTTGTCACATCCTCTGGTGCCTGCGGCACTCACACGACCCTGAACGGGATCGTATGAGCTACCCCGGTTCTAACATTACAACTGCGTAAAGTTCCCCCCTGCGCCGCCTTTGTATTCGTAAGTTGCATATTGCCTGCAAGGGGCGGTCAGCACCCATTGAGATCGCTTAGGGCCCATTACCAAAGTAATCAACACTGCAAGCCATACAACAATTGGCCCGGCATACAATGAAGACATACCCAAATATAAAACCAAAATTGGATTGAACGCAAGCAGAACTAACAGAACGCAAAGCGGGGCAACGAAGACTTGATCATACGCAGGAATGATCCATCGCAGCGATAATAGCCGCCCCAATAAACTGATTGGAGGGTGATACCCTTTGCAATAGTATGCCAAGCGGAAGACTCCAAGAGCGATGATAATAATAAAAAGAGGCACAAGAGTACCATAAAAGGAATCTCTGCTAACACGAGTCAATCCAGGAGTAAACATTTCCTGATAAAGCACACTGCTCGCACTAGGCACAAGTTCAATGAAAGCTTGAGGCTGATCAGAATAATGCTGAATCCAGAAATCTTTTTGTTGCAAAGTAAGCTGAAAGGCAATGACCGAGGCACACAGAAATAACCATCCAGAAAGCAAGCTAATAGATAATCCGTGGTACAAGGGTACTTTGGTTATTTGAACCTTTGGCGTAACATAAATTGATGGGATTCTTGGTGCCAATGCATCAAAGGGCCAACCGACCAAATGCTCGTTGGATTCTAATTTCGATTGTACTTGGGGATTCACCGCCTGTTTGAGTCTGTTTTGATGCAATTCTTTCAGCGATTTTGTAATTCCGATGTAGCCCACTAAATTCAAGGCCACAAGAATAAGCAGGGCAAACAAAGGATTGGCCCAAAGCAAGGCAGCTGCTCCCAGTCCAAACGCCATCACATACAGATAAGCCCAAACCCGACATCTTATGAAAATAATTAGAAGGCACAGATGATAAGAAAATAGCATGCCATACAGTGGCCTGATTGGATGAATAAATGGATCAGGATAAATAGCAGCTACTAGCAGACATACGACAATCACATCCTGCCAAATAAGATGGACCGGTCCCAAAGGCAACGGCTTCGCTGGACTCCATGCAGTCTGCCCCAGGAACTGGTCATATTTAGCTTCGCAGCTAGGATGGAAGCCATAAGATCTGTAGGCACCATAGGAACACGCTGCGAACATAACCATAATATCACGTACCGGAAAGGGGTTGGAAGAATCTATTTCCGTAGCCCACAACCATCCATTCATCAAATTGAATGAAACTGCAAGCAGATACGCTACGAAAAAGAAGATCACAACTCCATCCCGCGGCAAGACAACTCTCATCCAGTTTTTCATGCGTCCACCTCGAAGTAGCGATCTAGCTTGTCGAGGACTTCGGGATGGAAGAGTTTTTGTAGGACTTCGCTCAGCGAGCCTTCGCAGTCCGCTTGTTGCTTTAAGCCGGCAATGCTATCAAACGCAGCGACTTCCCCTTCTTTGAGAATGATGATTCGATCGGCGACTTCTTCGACCAGTTCGGGAACCGGGGTTGTGACAACAACCGTAGTCTGCTTTTGTTCTACCAAATGCCGCAGGACTTGCTNCAGTGCCAAAATTCCTGCGGGGTCTAATCCCCCCGAAAATGCTTCATCAAGCAGCAAGACCGGCGTTTCGCAAACCAGGGCCGCGCACAAAGCCGCTTTATGTTTTTGACCGTTGGAATAACTACTCAAAGCATGATCTGCGACATCGCTTAGGTCGAACAAATCCAGCAGTCGTTGGGCTAAATTAAGCAGTTTGTCTTCTTCGATGTCATACAGCCGCCCCACTCCATGCACGAATTCGCGACCCGTGCGATTGGCAGGCAACCAGGGATGATCAGAAACATAGACTACTCGTTTTCTGATCTCTAATTCTTCTTCCACACTGTTTCGCCGTTTCAATCCATCAATTTCAATAGAGCCTTTTTGTGGAGACAGAATTCCTGCCATGGCTGCAAGTAATGTGGATTTTCCCATTCCATTAGGGCCAAGTATCGCAACCAGTTCGCCGCGATGAATGGTCAAATTCACATTGTGCAGCACCGGCTTAACACCATAGTGTTGGGTCAAATTCTCAACTTCTATCATCAAACAGCCTCTCTATTTAAGTTGTTGACTGTATCGTTGAAACGTGATTGATACCATTTTGGATTAAATAACTTTCGTAAACAGATACCATTCTCTAAAAATATTAATCGCTGCAAAGTCTTTGAGCAATCCGGCACTACATCAATCGTGAAAATTAGGGGGTAGCTCATACGATCCCGTTCAGGGTCGTGTGAGTGCCGCAGGCACCCGAGGATCGATTATTTGGTTCTCCTGCTTGCCATTTCACGAAACGAGTCGTGTCCCCTTGTTTTATAGGGATTCCAGCTCATCAAATGTAATTTTTGCACAGATTTCTGGAGTTATTTGAGCGAATAAAAACCGCTCTGGACACAAATTACGCTTTGGGTCACAATTCGCGACTTCTTTGGGGAAGATGTCTTGCTCAAAGAAGAAATCAGTGCCCAAACGGTCGCAGGATAAAACTACTTGCAACAAGATAAGACCACTTGGGGGGGACGCGATTTTTTTTCTTGGGATGGACAGATCCCAAGCACCAATAAAAAATCGCATGCAAAATTTCGCAGGATCCGGGGGGAAATCGGATCCTNGCGTAACAGGTCAAATCTACACGCCTTCACATGCAAGGATGCTTTATTATGAAAGCGAAATCACAACTCGTTTCAACGAGTCTGACACTACTGGGCTTCGCTGCAATGGCGGTCATTACCGGCTGCCAACAACCGTATTCTTATGCACCTTACGCACCGTACCAGCAAGCTCCTTACGGGGCACCAATCAACGGGCAGCCTGCTTATGGTCAACCAATCGGTCCCGCAGGATCAGGTACTGTCAGTCCGCCGATTTCTTCTGTCCCACCAGAAAATAATTTGCGATCCTCACAACCTAACGGAAATAATGCACCGAAGTTTAATTCCAATAAACCAGGGGCAACACCCGGTAGCAACTCGGTCCCGAATCCTGCCAATGGCCCAGATTCTCCATATTTTCAGCAAGAAAGTTCTCGCGTTCCGACCAATACTTTTATTCCTGAAACAGCAGCCACTTCGCCTGTGATTCCAGCGAACTTCATCAACACTGCCCAGGCTCCTGGTAATCAACCTGCCAGTTTTGAAATGCCCATGCCCAGTGATAAAAAGCCGGAACCACCCCAAACAATTGATGACCCATTTGGAAGCCAACAAGTAAAACCCATGCCGATTGAATTAGAAACCCCCAAGACTCCAGCGTCATCTTCACTCTTCCCATTGCCTCCACCAGCGGCCACAAAAAAAACAGCAGCAGTAAACGACGGTGCCCTTGAAGGTACCGTGCGACAGAGTACAGATAACCAATGGGTTTTGGAATTTGGTACACCCGATGGCCCAAATGGCGGTAAATTCCAGCTGACAGGAGCACCTGAAGTTCTTAAAGTATTACAGGATGGTCGTCGATATCGTGTCAAAGGCGTTATTGAATCGCCAGCAGCTAACCCAACCCAAAAGCAATATCGAATCGAACAAGCTCAACTTATCGATTCTTCTATTCCATCAATAAAATGAACCGCCAACCAACAATCGACTTCACTGCTCATATGCTGCGTCTGTGTCAAGACGTGTGTGATCGGCTCGAAGTCTTTCAGCACATTTGCATGGATCAGGTAGCTGTCACTTTCGCACAAGCACGCACCCCTGGCCCTTACGGCACACAAGCCAAGCTCACGCCGCTACGATTTGAAGAAGGTTCACTGACGACATCTCGTCATGGTCGCCAATGGACCGTTCAGCGGTTCTATCATGGCAAACGTGAAATGCTTTACATCCTCACGTTTTATCTTCCCAGATTTCAGAACAATACGTTTCGCGAGAAAATGATCACCGTGCTTCACGAGCTGTATCATATCAGCCCATTTTTTGATGGAGACATTCGACGCTTTCATGGTCGTTACCATGCGCATTCATCCAGCCAGAAAGAATACGATCTGCTGATGGAACGTTATGTCGATGAATATCTGCAACTGACTCCACCAAAAGAACTCTACACATTTCTGGAGTACGATTTCCGCAGCCTCGTCAAAAACCACGGCAACGTCATCGGCCACAAACTCCCGATCCCCAAGCTCATCCCAGTCGATGGCAACCGCCGCCGCCGAGCATAACGAACTTCAGGCGAGCCGGGGTGTCAGGGCTTGTTGATTTATTATTTTCGAAGTCGCGTTATTCGCTTTAAGTTAGCTTTGAACGTGGTTCAATGTAATTAAACGGCTGAAAAGGGCTGTTTCAAAACAGTGGAAACATACTGAACACGACATTTTGTTTAATAAATCAACAAGCCCGTCAACTCCCTGGTCAACCTCATGGGAATTGTTCGCATCCATTATCTACAAAGTCACCAGGCCCATCACTGGCCCGGCTCGCCTGTAGTTAAACATTCAAATACTGGCACCTGGTTCTCCCCCTTGGGAAGGGGGAGTTCAGAGCATGACTTAAAGATTTCCCAACTCCTTATGGATCAATTCTGCTGGCAATAAGCATTCAATTGAAATTCTTTCCCATAATCTTCCTCGGGTTGCTAGGCAACACAGACGACCCGGAACGGGATCGTCTGNGCTACCCGCTAATTCACATTGTCATCATTGATACGAAATCGCATGAGAATTGTTTCTACAAAGTCACCAGGGCCATNACTGGCTCGGCTCGCAAATAATTATCTTTTGAGACGTTGTTGGATTTCTTCGGTGATTTTATTTAGTGGGATGCGTTCCTGTTCCAGGGTGTCGCGGTCTCGCAAAGTCACGGTTTGATCTTCTGCGGTTTGTCCATCAACAGTCAAGCAGAACGGCGTGCCGATTTCGTCTTGTCTGCGATAACGTCTGCCGATGGCTCCTTGTTGATCGTAAGTGGCGTTGATGCCTGCTGATCGTAATTCGGAATAAATATTCGCTGCAACTTCCGGCATGCCCTCTTTTTTAATCAGCGGGAACACAGCTGCTTTGATCGGGGCTAAACGGGGATGCAATTTCAACACCGTTCGTGATTGCATCTTCCCTTTATCATCTGGCTGTTCGTCAAGATGATACGATTCACACAAAAATGCGAGTGTGCCCCGATCCGCCCCGGCTGAAGGTTCAATCACATGCGGAATGAACCGCTTGCGAGATTGATCATCGAAGTACGAAAGATCTTTTCCGGAACCACGATGTTTCGGTTGACCATGTTCGTTCAACTCCACATTCAAATCGCCATCAAGCTTGCCTTCCATGTGAGAACGCAGATCGAAATCGCCACGATGCGCGACTCCTTCGAGTTCGCCGTATTCTCCTTCAGACAGGAACGGAAACGCGTATTCGATGTCAGCTGTTCCGACCGAATAATGAGCCAGTTCTTCTTTGTGATGTTCTCGCAATATCAAATTCTCAGGAGCAATTCCAAGCGATGTGTACCAGTTGTATCGACGATTTCTCCAATACTCATACCACTTGGAAGATTCCTCTGGGTGACAGAAGAATTCAATTTCCATCTGTTCGAATTCACGTGAGCGGAACGTGAAGTTCCGAGGCGTGATTTCATTGCGAAAACTTTTTCCTATTTGAGCAATCCCAAACGGTAATTTT
>JAESQE010000006.1 GCA_016765335.1 Planctomycetaceae bacterium | reverse complement strand
CGATTGTTGAAGTAGAAGCAATTCGGCTAACGGTTGTAGTCCACGCTCACGAGCCATCGCTGCTCGGGTTCGCCGTTTGGGCTTAAACGGCAAATACAAATCTTCGAGCAATTGTTTGTCCTGACACTGCTCGATTTTCTTCTGTAGTTCAGCCGTGAGTTGCCCCTGCTGATCAACTGTTCGTAATATGGTCGTCTTACGTTTAGCCAATTCGTGAGCTTTGGTGAGAGCATCTTCAATCAGGCATAACGCAATTTCATCGAGTCCATCGGTTGCTTCTTTCCTATACCTGGCAATAAAAGGGAGGGTATTGCCATCCTCTAACAGCTCAATTGCAGAGCGAGCCTGACGCTCACTCACTCCTGTAGCTAAAGCAATAGAGCGAACCACTTGATTCAGATCAAAACAATCAAACTCCTGACCTACCATGAACACAAACCTTAATTGCAGTAAGAAATAACCGAAATGACGATTGCATCAATATAACCGCAAAACGCTCATTGGGAAGTCGAGCTGATTTTTGTATTTGATTCCGTGACTGACAATTGCGGCCTGATTGACCTACAAGGATCAAACGTAACTACTCAGCGGTAAGAACGCAGTGTGGCAGGATTGGCGTAGAAGTGAAGGCGGATTCGATGCCTTCGAGGATATTTTGTCCGTTTTTGCGAAGTGTTGAGACGTAGCCACGAATGCGGGCGAAGATGTGGCCACCCTCTGCACCGCGGAAACAACCCGAGATCTTTTGTTTTAACTTGGCCATGCGGATATCACGTTCCCCCTGATTATTATCAAACGGAATCAGCGGATGCGTCAAGAATGCCAGCACCTGCGTCTTAAAATCACGCAGGCGATCCAACAGGTTTTTCACTTTCGATTGTTTTGGGCGACCCCGGTTTTTCTTTCCTGTTTTTGTTGGTGGCGGAATGTCCTGTGCGAATCCTTCCGCAAGAATTGCATCGTATCGAAGATCAATGGATGCCAGTTCAGCCGAATCTTTTGCCAGGCAATTTTCCGATGTTGCTTCGCAAAGTCCTTTCGCTTCGAGTAAAAGTTTCATCAACTTATCTGCCCAGTCCAACCCATCTTGTTCTGTCAGATAAGTCAACTCCCGTAAGTGATGCGTGTTACACAACGAATGATCACACGAGAATTTGAAATAACTTTTCCAATGATCATGCACTGCACAACCAGTGTAGTTTTCTAAAATTCCGAGCGCGTCCATCGCTTCCTTGCCACGTTTCGCGTGCAAGCCGTAGTAGGTGAATTGCTCTGTGCTGGCAGCGTGCAACCAGTGCAGTTTACCCTCGGAACGAAGCCCTGTTTCATCAAAGTGAACCACTTCGCTGGCAAGAAGTGCCTGGCGATTTTGCTCTTCGGGCGATTCCAAATTACGAAAACAGTCTTTATTCCAGTTCGAAAGTGTTCCCTGGCTGATCGTCTGTGAAAATAAATCTTTGACCAATTCACATGTCCGATCATAGGGCAACAATTGATATTGATTCAAATAAACCAGCAATGCTTTGATGTGCGAACCATATTGCACCGACGTTTTTGCTTCTTCCGGAAAGTCGGCAACGTTGCAGCAACCACAACCGGGACACTCTTTGGTTTCCGCACGATGTTCGGTCACTTCCAATTTCAACGGCGGGATATCAATTACCTGCCGACAACGCACATCGGTTGCTTCCACAGATTTCAGTGAACGACCACACCGATCACATTCATCAACAGTGTGAGGCACGAGATGATCAGGTTTCTCGACCATTTCCAATCGCGAACCAGTATGCCCGGATTGTCCGCCAGATTATTTGCCGCTCGGCTTTCGCAAACTTTTTGGTTTCGGCTTGTTGTAAGCATCACTCGACGGCGGCTTGCTGCTATTTTGACTGTTTTTTGCCAGCTTGCCCCGGAGTTCTTTATTCTCATCGCGAAGCTGTTTAACTTCATCCCGCAATAGTTTGAATTCGTCAAACAGNCGCANAATGAGATCATCTTTTTCATAATGAGAAAGCTCAGCAAGATTTGGCAATTGTAGTGACATCTGATAAACTCCTTACCAGATGGTACTACAATAAAATGAAAATCCAGTCCATACCAATTACCGCTGAGTAGTTACGAATAAAGAAAAATTCAAATCGGACCCACTGGGTTAAATTACAAAGTTTACCTTAATAATTTGTGGTACATCGGACGAACCATTGCAATCAGGTAGCCGCTCACCAAGCCACTTACATGAGCAGCATTGGCAACAGGCATGAAGCCGAGCAGGCAGAGGAACATCCAGCCGACGAGCAAGTAAACCGTTGTTTGATCGATTCCAATCCCTCGCTGAGGCTCCCAATCCCTTTTGGCCCAAGTAAATCCGAACACCGCATACAGCACCCCCGACATTCCCCCGAACATCGGACCGGCCCAGTAGTATTGCACAAGATTTGAACAAATCGCGGTTGCCAAAACCAGAAGCAGAAATCGCCAAGCCCCCAATCGAGGCTCAAGCAACTTGCCAAATAAGAACATCCAATACATATTGAACAGCAAGTGCAAGGGATCCATGTGCACGAAGATAGGAGAGACCAATCGCCAGACTTCGCCATCTTTAACATCAAGCAGTTTTACTCTACTCGACCCTGGTATCCCCCCGCCAAGGTCGTGAATTTCTGCAATGGATAATTTTGCAAATATCCCAAAGCTATTCCCTTCCAATTGGAATTTCAAAGTGACCACCACGCTAATTGCAATCAGCAGATACGTAATGAGCAGATCCGAGGTACCAGGCGGTTCCCATTGTTTACGAATATCAATCTGTCGCTTCATTGCCTGTTTAGCTTGCCGGAGCTGTTCACTTCGAATTTTTTCAGCATGTTGATGGGCATCCAAAAACTTGGGATCTTCGGGAGTTTCCTGGAACTGCTGATAGGCCTCGCGGGCTTGCTCGATATGGTCCTCATCGAGTACCCACAGAACAAATGACTGGTCTTCAACTTCAACCTGACAAGAAATTCTTTCAGATATGAGGTAGTCGCAAAAACGATCCGCCAGAACTTTGGAGCTAAACGATCCCAGTTGTCTCATGAATTGACCTAATTTATACTAACGGAGTTGCTTTTTTATTACAGCATGTGCGTTAAACACTGTTGATTATACGTAAGTGTGCGAAATTCGAGTAGAAGCTTTTAATCATCCCACTTTTTAAGTGATCAAATAAAACCACGGAGACACAGAGAGCACGGAGTAAAGAGCAAGACAAATCCCATCATCGGATGGGACTTAAACCAGTAACATAGACTGCTATGTCGATACCATTTTCACGAATAAAAAGAGAATACATCTTTTTATCTTAATGGTTCTCTGTGACCTCCGTGTCTCTGTNGTCAATATCCTTGTTCTTATTCCAATCGGCTTGATATTCGAAATTTTATCACCTGATTAACAGTCCGCGAACTACACATTCCAAAAGTCTTTTGAGTTTCAAAATTGATTTCACCTGCCATGACTTACTTCTTGCAGACGGTCTCTGTCAATTCAAGGTTCGATGAATTACGATTCCCGTACTGACCTGACATCTCTCCTTTATATCAAAGTTTCATCACAATGAAAATTCGCTGCACCGCATTAAGTGCTGATCAAGGCCCTCATTTTGAACTTCTGACTCGTGCCGGGTTCGAAGTCCTTCCAGGCAACCGCAATCTGGATTACTGGAACCAGGAGCAGTTAATTTCAGAACTGACCGGCTGTGTCGCTGTCATCGCAGGCGTCGAACCTTATACAGCACAGGTATTAAATGCATTGCCGGAATTGCGTGTGATCGCTCGAACAGGCGTCGGTTTCGATGCTGTTGACCTTGATGTTTGTGATGAATCCGGAATTGTCGTTTCGACAACTCCCGGCGTGAATCACCATGCTGTTGCAGAACATACCATTGCCATGCTGATGGCAGTTGCACGTGGTTTTCCTGATCGAGATCAATTTGTACGCAAAGGAACCTGGATTCGATTTAACACTCCTCGCGTGATGGGAAGTACGCTGGGACTACTCGGCTTAGGACGTATCGGAAAAGCTGTTGCTCAACGAGCCATTGGCCTGGGCATGAAAGTCGTTGCCTACGAGCCGTACCCCGACCAGGACTTTTTGGCTCAGCACGATGTCGAACTTGTCTCTCTGGAATCGCTTTGGCCGCAAGCCGATTACGTTTCGCTGCACCTTCCCTCGGGCCCGCAAACCGATCACATCATTTGCAGTAAAACATTATCTAAAATGAAACCCGGTGCCGTACTCATCAACACCGCTCGTGGCTCACTCGTCAACGAACACGACTTAAGCGAATCCATTCGTTCTTGTCATCTGCGAGGTGCAGGCCTGGATGTTTTTGAAACCGAGCCTCTGCCTTTGGACAGCCCGTTGATGAAGCTTGATCANGTGCTACTTTCCGGGCATCTTGCAGGTCTTGATGAACAGTCTCAAAGTGACATGCTGACAATGAGCGCACAAACCATTATTGACCTGAAACAAGGAAGCTGGCCCGCTGAGTACATCCAGAATCAGAAAAACGGTAAGCAGTGGACCTGGCTGTAACAATCGGCATTGCTGCCATATTCGTTTTTTAATCTCCAGAGTTCGGCCCTGAATTGAGGCCCGAAGCCGCGTTCTTCTAATACGCAAGGTAATCTTTTGTATGTACTAATATTGTACATTGTTGAATTTCTAATTCGACATTACAAACCTTCGCGAGACGAGAACCAAATATGTTCAAAGCCAAAACACAGCAAATTCTGATCGTTGACGATTGCCCCGCATTCAGAAAATTGTCTCAGCACATCATTGAATCTCAGCACGCAGATTATGAACTTTTCTTTGCAGAAGATGGGCTTGAAGCGTTAAGCATTTTGAACCAGGAGGATATCTCATTGGTTCTCNCAGATTACCAAATGCCTGGAATCAGTGGACTGGACCTGGCGAAGCTAGTAGACAAGAACACCCCCGTATTCGTGGTCACCGCGAATGATGATATTCAAGTTGAGATTGACGCAATGCTCAACGGAGTAGATGAATTTATCCACAAATCGCAATTAGCCCAAGAACTTCCCAAGATGCTGCAGGCAATGTTACCTGCTGCCGTTGAAGGAAATACACAAAAAAACAGACCTGCAATCAGTTGCATTCACGACCAAGAAACACAATTTGTCATTCCTAATGACTGTTCCATGGTTCCAGATATTGTCGAATTTTGCCAGGNGTTACTTTCTGATTTTAAAATTTGCTCCCGACAAGATCAAATCCGCGTAGGCATTGCCATCGAAGAAGCTGTTGTCAACGGAATTATTCATGGGAATCTTGAAGTCAGTTCTGAACTGCGAGGCATTGATGATGATGCTCATTTCAAANTGATCGAACGCCGAATGAATCAACGGCATTTTGCTTCCCGTAAACTTAGTTTCAACATTCACATGACAACCAATTTGGCGCGACTTGTTATTCGAGATCAAGGGCCAGGTTTTGATGTCAGCGGCCTACCAGATCCAACAGATGAAGAAAATTTGTACAAGGCAAGTGGTCGAGGTGTTCTTCTTATTAGAAGCTTCATGGATGAGATGTCGTACAACAAAGCCGGCAACGAAATCACGATGATTAAGTACAAGACGGTTCCTGATGAAGACAATTCCGCCTGCCCAGAATACGATCAAAAAGAAAACTCCCAGATACTCCAAATACAGTAACCGGGAAGCTGATACGCATTCGCATATTTGTTTGCGAGTTGAACATTCCCTAAGTCCTTCTCTGTACAAGGCCACGAGTGAGAGCTTCTCGCAAGTATTAATTGAGTTTGGTATGAGTTATCATTTCGCATTAATAATATTTAAGCTGCGCGGCTGAACTCCGCTTCGCTTATCGTGAATTCGTCTTGAAGCTTTCGTGCTGGTTGCTGACTCAGTAGCAAGGCCATGCCTGCGGTCAATGTTGGCATGGCAACGCAAAGTGATTTTCGTATGTTACGAGTTTGAAGTGAAGTCTCGCCACACGCAAAGTGATTTCTTTCAGACAGGCTGAAGTGTTCGTTGCTGAACGATTCCCGATGCCAATTGATATTGAATGTTTCTGCTAACTTACTTGCAAATTGTTGACGATTCACACGCTCTGCACCGCAAATGTGAAATGTGCCAGTCAAATTTTCTTCGAACCCACGAGCAAGGATCCATGCCAGATCCGTTGTAAAAATGGGAGTGGCGTGCCCAGGAAAAGATAGCTCGTGGCAAGCACCTGATGTCATTTGCATGCGATGCAGCAGGCTTTCAATCCAGCCCGTTTTGTTTTCCAGCCAGTTCCAACCAAACAAGTTTGTTCGCACAATCAACGAGTCAGAACAAGCCTGCCTGACATCATCTTCCAGTTGAATGAGCCGTTTTCCCTGTGGAAAACTGCACGAGAACTCGGAACCTTCTTCGTGAAACATCCAAGGCCCGGCGAAGACCGCGTCACTCGAAAGCAGCGTGTATTTTGATCCAAGCCGTTGACAAATCGCGGCTCGTTCTACAGCT
Organism: Planctomycetaceae bacterium; assembly: GCA_016765335.1. Classification (GTDB taxonomy): domain Bacteria; phylum Planctomycetota; class Planctomycetia; order Planctomycetales; family Planctomycetaceae; genus Rubinisphaera. The sequence goes on along the minus strand of JAESQE010000006.1, from coordinate 3,382 downwards.
AAGCTGCACTGATATTCATCCCCAATTTCCAGATCGGGATTCCACGCAGAATCGCCACAGCATGTTGCATCGATTACGTAGTCGGGATTGAGATCTTTGAGGATATGACCGGGAGGGTCCAAAGCAGCTTCCCCCGATAACATTTGACAGTGCTCGATTTCAGGACACTGCCCAATCGCAATACCTACAACGTGGTAATGCTCACTGAGCGTATTGGCAATATTCGCCCCGGCAACAGATTCTACCCCATAAATCAGTAGCGTTTTCAAGCGATAGCCTCCCTGCTGAATCAGAGACGTTAAGCAACTACCCGTTGACAAATAAATTTGCGAAAGTCCCACGATCACAATTTCATTTTTAAGTAGTTAGCTAGTGCCCCGTGAATGAAATAGTCCCCTCCATGGACAACCGTTGATTCGATCTTCTTTCAGGTTCAACCGATCAAAAGAATCGAGATGGCTCATTCAGAGCCTCAACGCCAGTGTTTTTGAACATATCCAAAAACGCGGTGCTGGATTATAGGCCTAACTTCGAAAATCCACCAAGGCCAATTTGAAGTCCGTATGTTCGTTGTGCCCTGGTATGATTTTTTTGACTGAAGAGAACCTCTATCAATTGCTTCTCCCCCTTACGAAGGGGGAGATAGAGGGGGTTTTTGAACTGTTTTTTATAACTAAACTGTTTTCGAGAACCCCTGGGATTTAATTAATAGAGGTTCCCAGTAGACTAAGAAAGTGAATCAACTCTGTGGTCGTCCCAGCACTTGTCACTTGATTAAAACCATACCATTGCTTGCGATAAGTCATCGTACTGGCAAGGACATAGAGAAATTTCAACGCGAGAACAAATATGTGAATGCGTATTACTTCAACGATACCCCAGTCAGTAAAACCGAACAGATATGATTGATACACATACCGCTGAAATACGAGTCCGTTATAGCGAAACCGACGCCATGGGTTTTTTGCATCATGGGAACTACGCCAGTTATTTCGAAGAAGCACGAACCGATCTATTCCGAGTCAACGGCGGCGATTACCGAGCCATGGAAGAAAGTGGCCTCTATTTTGTGGTCGTTGACATGTCCGTCCGTTTTCGAAAACCTGCCCAGTACGATGACGTGCTGGCAGTGACCGTAACGCTCGATGCTGCAACACCTGCCAGATTAAAGCACTCTTACCGTATCACGCGAGGAGAAGATCTCATCGCACAAGGCACAACACAGCTAGCAATGGTGAACCGCGAAGGCAAGGTGCAAAGAATTACAGCCAGCGTGGCTGGGGTTGGAGAATAACCTTTACAGCTGCCTCGGCTCCCAATTATGTCCGACTTTGAGCTGTTTTATGGAATAGCCTTGAAGTTATTGATGTTTCTTGTTGCCGTTAGCTTGCCTTGATCTAATCAGGCAGATAGTCTGATATTTCCCACAGATTCAAATTCCTCCGATGAAATAAGCAACAGGTGAGTAGATGACTGATAAACCCGAAGTCAATTCCGATATGACTAGCGAAGAGATCTATCTTAAGGACTTGCAGACAAAACCATTCGGTACTCGATTCATGGGCTATTTAGGTCTTTCTGGTCCCGGGTGGTTGCAAGGGGCAATTACACTGGGAGGCGGTTCGCTTTCTGGAAGTTTGTACCTGGGAGTGCTTGCCGGTTTCGGTTTGATGTGGTTGCAACCCTTAGCGATGGTCATGGGCATTATTATGCTCAGCGCGATTGGCTATGTTTCGCTTTCAACAGGAGAACGTCCTTTTGATGCGATCAATAAACATATCAATCCCGTGCTCGGTTGGGGTTGGGCGATTGCTACGATGATGGCTAATCTGGTGTGGTGCATGCCTCAATTTGCATTGGGGACCGCAGCGATCCAGCAGAATCTCATGCCGGGCACGTTCGGTACTGAGGGAACCATGACAGATTTCACAAGTAAGCTCATTATCGTTTCTGTGATACTTGTATTATCGACGGTTATTATTTGGTCGTACGATGCAGGTGGCAAAGGAATCAAAATTTTTGAGGGATTACTCAAAGGTCTTGTTGGTCTTGTTGTACTCTGCTTCTTCGGCGTGGTTGTTAAAATGACCTTCAGTGGAGATGGTCTTGCCTGGGGAAGTATACTGGCAGGGTTTATTCCTGACCTGAGCTTGATGTCTAAGCCGTCCCCGAAATTCCAGGAAGCACTGGCAGCCACGGGAACGTATTCTGAATTTTGGTCCAGCATGATTGTTGCTGACCAGCAAAAAGTAATGATTACCGCAGCCGCAACAGCTGTGGGTATTAATATGACATTCTTGCTGCCGTATTCGATGCTTAAAAAAGGTTGGAATAAAGTTCATCGCGAATTGGCCATTTACGACTTGGCACAGGGGCTGTTCATCCCCTTTTTGATTGCAACCAGTTGCGTTGTGATTGCTTCTGCAACACAATTTCATGCAACCCCTGCGGTTGGTTTCCTGGGTGAAAAAGATAACTCCGGTGAGTTAATTGCTCCGGCTGGCAACTTGGTCGGTGGCTACACAAAATTGATCGACAAGCGTCTTAAAGAAGAGATGCAGGATGATTTCAAGCCTTTGGCTGATGCCGAAAAGGAACTTAAGAAAGCCCGTAAAACATTTAAAAAACAGCCTCTTAAAGAAGGGGAAACTGTTGAAACTCTCGTCAAAGCTGAACTAGGTAAAGACTACGCCGTATTTATTGAACGAGAAGAGAAACTCAAAGTTGTCCGCGAGGCTGTTCCCGAAACAGATAAACGCATGGCTGCAATGCTCGTCAAACGAGATGCATTCAATCTGGCTAGTTCACTGAAAGAATTGACTGGCCCAACCTTTTCGCAGTATGTCTTCGGGATTGGCGTATTAGGGATGGCGGTTTCCACGATCATTATTTTAATGTTAATCAACGGTTTTGTTGTATGTGAAATCTTCAACTTGCCACATAATGGTACATATCATCGCATGGGATGCCTGGTTGCAGGACTCTCCGGTGCAATGGGGCCATTTTTGTGGAAAGGGGACGCCAAGCTGTGGCTCGCGATCCCAACTTCCATGTTTGCGTTTGTCCTGTTACCAATCGCTTACTTTACGTTCCTGTTTATGATGAACTCCAAGAGTTTGCTGGGTGAAAATCGCCCTAAAGGAATGCAACGAGTTATTTGGAATGTATTGATGGGAACCGCAGCTTCGCTGGCAGGAATTGGAAGCTTGTGGAGCATTAAAAGCAGCCCGTACGCCACTGAAGGCTTTATCGCATTAGGAGCCTTTGTGGCCTTGGCGACAATTGTTGGTGTAATGAAAAAACCGGTCTCTACTAATGACTCAAACGAGTAGAGTCTAGCACTAGGAACCCTAATTGACTGTAGGCTGGGTCGTGACCCAGC
>JAESQE010000300.1 GCA_016765335.1 Planctomycetaceae bacterium | reverse complement strand
GAAGCTGTCTTTTGAGTAGCCATGAAAAATGATAATGCCGGTTGATTTTCCAGATCACCAGAAGGAATCCAAGCACAACGGCCGTGATTCCCAAAATGCCAATAACTCGCATGCGGGTCATTCCGTTAAAGCCGACGTAAATATGCAGACGATTGTAAACAGCAACGGCAAGTAACAGGTTTTCGAATGACCAGACCCACGCCATTGTTTTGAGGCGTGTCAGGCGAGGATCATTTAAGATCTGCCCGCGAAATATGATTGACAGAATCAATGTAGAAATCGCCAGCGCCAACGTCAACCAGGCAGACCCTTGATGTGCATAGCCCGAGTAATAAAATCCTTCCGGGAATTCTCGTTGCCAAAGTGTGCTGAATTCAAAAATGAGGTAACCACCAAATAGCAGAATGACCATCACCAGCGAATTTCGAAAGGCATCGAACAAAACCGCTGGCTGTGATTCTGAAGACTGCTCGTAAGTCGAAGGTGAGCTTTGGCGGTAAGAAAAGTTTTGAGCCATGATTCCCAAAGACGCCCAGCCGATAAACAGCCAGAACCAAAATTCTCCAAACGAGAACTGGAAAATGTATTCCCAGATGTCGTTGATGAACTCATTCGAATTCTTCCAGACGAATGACAAAATATCTGGGTTGGCCAACGTGAACAGGACTGAGAAGACGATGGTGATTGCCAGCGGAATCAGGACATTCATCAATTTTGACGAGAATCTAGTCACGGTTCTGGTCTGAAGCAGGTACTCGTGATAACTCGATATTCGATAAAGTCCCACGGGGAGCAAAAGCATCATGTAAGAAAATAGCTGATGCAAATAAGGGAATTTCCCCACGAGTGAAAACGTAAAAGCAAACAACAAAAGTGTTCCGAGTATGGCGATTGAAACTGTGCCGTACCAGATCAATTTTCCTGCAACCAGTAGCAATAACACGGCAATCAGCAGGCTGGCAGCATTCAGGCGGGGACGATATTTCCCCAATACGATGACCCAAGGGCAGATCAATAAAAAGGATGCGAATCCGGAATACCCAAAGCTACGATAAATGGTCAGGTCACTTAAAATGACGATGAGCAAGATCGCAATCATCTCTCGCAGGCGAACAGGCGGGCTCTCATCAGATTTGATTGCAGCAAAAGGTTGATTGACTTGTGCGTCGGTTTCTGGGGTGGCTCCATCCATTACCATCAGTCGAGTACTTTCTGTCATGAAGTTTCAGGAACTTGTTTATACGCGAATGCATATTTGTTCGCGCGTTGCATGTCTCTCAATCTCTTGCTGATACAAGAACATAGTTTGGTTATAAAAACAGTTCAAAAACCCCCTCTAACTCCCCCTTCCCAAGGGGGAGAACCAATTTTTCAGAGGTTTCTCTGATTGTTACTTTAAAGTGAATTCAGGGAGTTTGACAATTTCGCCACCCTTTTGCGTCGATTCATGAGCACAAATTCCAACGCAGGTCCAGTTGGCTGATTGCACTGCGTTGGGCCAGGGATCGCGATCTTCTACCAGCGAAGAAACGAATTCGTTAATCATGTGTGGGTGAGAGCCGCCATGACCGCCGCCTTGTACGAATGAGAGATGTCCTTCATCTTCAATGGACTGCGTGAATTTCTGGATCTCTTTTGGAAGCAGGTGTGCGAAGTCAGTGACTTCAATCCGCTCAGGGATTTCTGGTTCCGGTCTTTTGGCAGTATGCAAGACGTGCTTGTCGCCTTCGATGAGTTCCCATTCAAAACTTTTCTTGGTGCCGTAGACATCGAAACTTTCGCGATATTGACGGGTCGTATCGTACAGAAAACGCCAAATGTGAGCAGCTAAATCCTGGTCTTTAATTTTGATCTGACAACTTTCGACCGCGTATTTGTTTCCAGATTTTTCTCGGATAGAATCTCGCACTTTTCCTGATCCAAAGCAGCTGACATACTCAGCTCGACCGTTCACTAATCCCAAGACCGGACTGACTACATGGGTCGCATAGTGCATCGGGATCATGTGCTCCCAGTATTCCGGCCAGCCGTCCATGTCTTGCGGATGAGAAGCCTGCATGTATTGGATGTCGCCCAGTTCTCCCTTTTCATACATCTGTTTAATGAAAAGGAATTCGCGGGAATAGACGACTGTTTCTGCCATCATGTATTTCAAACCAGTTTCTTCCACCAGCTGGCAAATTTTTTCGCAGTCTTCGATGGTGGTTGCCATCGGGACGGTGCACATCACGTGTTTGCCCGCTTTGAGAGCTTCGATGCTCATCCAGGCGTGATCAGCAATGGGACTGTTGATGTGCACGAAATCAACATCGGGGTCTTCAAGAACTTTTTCGAAAGAAGTGAAGCGGTGTTCGATCCCGAATTGATCACCGATCTGATTCAAATCGTTTTCGTTGCGTCGGGAAATCCCATACATTTCTGCCTGGGGATGGTGCTGATAGATTGGAATAAACTCTGAACCAAAACCTAAACCAATAATTGCAACACGAACCGGTCGATCATATGCCATTGTAAACTCCTGAGTCTCTCTATTAATTGAATCCCAGAGCTTTTTGAAGACCGTTTAATGATAAAAAGTAGGTTAAAACCCCCTCTAGCTCCCCCCTTCGTAAGGGGGAGAACCAATTTTTAGAGGTTCTCTGGTTATTGATGTCGGGTGCAGAAATTATTCTCGATGCACGATTAACATGCTGGTATCATCGTGGCGTCCGACACCTTTGGTGAATGCATGACTGGCACTGAAGAGCGAATCAACGGTCGAGGCGGGTGAATCGTTTGCAGTCTCTTTGAGAATGTCGATAATTCCTTTGGTGCCGAATTCAACGTGTTTCTGGCCTTCTTTGCCTTCATCATTAAAAGCTTCTGCTAAACCATCGGTGTAAAGTAACAGCCGAGACGATGGAGGAAGGGTAATTTTCTGACTGGTGTATTCGGCTTCTTCCCAAATTCCTAAAGGCATTCCAATAAGATCGTTGTCGCCTTTTTCCCCGATGCTCCCATCAGCGAAGTTTTGCAGGATGGGCAAAGGGTGGCCAGCTGATGACCATTCAAAAGTGTGCTTTTTCGGATTGAGTACACCGTACAACAACGTAATGAAGCCACCATCGTCATTGACAATGGTTTGCTTGGAAAGGTTTTCGTTAATTTGTTTCACAAAAGCCGATGTCTTGCGGTAGCCTTTGGAAGGAAACATTTGAATGAGCGTGTGCAATGTCATAATCGACACGCAGGCCTTCATTCCATGTCCAGAAGCATCACCGACAATTAAGGCGATATTTCCATCAGGCATGACCAACGCATTGTAGTAATCGCCACCAGCCATCGTGACCGGTTGGCCGCCGTAAACACTAATTTCAGAGGATTCGTAACGTCCTTTGATATCGTAGCCCGCAGGCATATCGACCAGGCGAGGAATAATGGATTCCTGAAGTTTACGGACCGAATCGATTTCCTGACGAAGTTTTGCGGAAATCATTCGCTCCCGCTCAGCTCGCACAGCTTCAATGGCAGAACTCAAAGCGGCATGCAGCAGGAACATGTAATCTTTGTTTTCGTCCCGGATGATATAGCTACGCAGTCCTGCGGTGAGAAACTTCGCGATACGATACACATCGCTTTGCAGTGCTGCCCCAACGACAGGATGATCGGCTGAGATTTCCTTTAATTTTTGGAAGGCCTTAAATGCACTGTCGGTGTCTGGGGAACTGGTATTAATAAGATATACATCCCAGGGCGGGACAGCATTTGCCGCTTCTAGAAACTCATCCCAATCTGTTTTAATAACGACTTCGTCGCCATCCACATTAAGATAAAGTTCGAGTAAATCGGCCTCCTCTTGAACATCCCAACCAACTAACACCCGCATATCAATACCACCTGAGATAATGTTTGAGCTGGCCCCAAGTAATTTCTAGCTGGGGTTTGTCATGTGAAGATATTGTGAATCTGAGCTAATGTATCGATTTTGGTATGAATGTATGTCTGCTTGCAAGCGACTATGCTTGGTTGTTTATCGCATTTTTGAAAGAAACTTAATACCAACCCAATTTGTATGTGCGAAACAGGCACAAATGAAGCAGGATTTCTGGACTCTGGGCCAGCGCCGCAGAACCAAAGTATTCTTAAATTAGAGAAGCAATGCCATTAACCGGGGCGTGGACGAGAAAATAGTAGTCGGCGCGTTGGGCGGACAGAAACTTTACCGTATATCCCCTAGTTAGGTAAGATCCTCCCTTAACTAAATAAAAGTTTGGAGAAAACGCCATAATTCAGGCGGTTTGAGTTGAAATTCAGAATATCATACGTACTAATGAACCTTCGTGTGCATTACGACGTTAAACAAAACAGACAATGCATGCCGTCGGAAGAAATGGCTGGGCCATTTGGAATGTGCCGACGGCTTAATTAGTGGGTCTTGATGAATTACATCAAAGAAAGAGGACGGAAATGAATCTTACACAACTTTGGAAAACTGGCTTGGCCGTAANGTTCGGTTTCACACTGACACTCTCAACAATCGGTTGTGCTCCAGAAGCTGCTGATGATGGCGGAGAAGCTCCTGCTGCTGTTGAAGAAGGCGGAAGCGGCACTGGCGGAGAAGAAGGCGAAGATCACGAGCACGCTGAAGGCGAAGATCATGATCACGCTGAAGGCGAAGATCACGATCACGCTGAAGATGGCGACAAAGCTCCTGCACCAGAAGGTGACGCAGCTCCTAAAGCAGACGCACCAGCTGAAAAATAGTAGTCTCACTAATACAGAATGCCTAGCATTCCAGTGATATTCAACAAGCCGTACACTCTCATTGTGTGCGGCTTGNTTTGTTAACAGATACAGTTTTTGTCATCGCGTCCAAAGTTGAAGGAGCATTTTTNGAATCAGTCATCTGGGATTGTGTTGCTTGTGCGATTAAGTTTCTGTCTGGGACTTACTTTCATCACAAACGCTATTGGACCTGCCTTGGCAGGTGAGCCGATGTCCTGGCCACGCTTCGATGGCCCTCAGTACAATCGNATTTCCAGAGAAGGACGGCTCGATCTACGATGGAGCAATGCACAGCAGCCTTCTGCGGATACCTCAAGCATTCAGCTTTGGTCAATCCCGGGGCTACCAGGTTCTTCGACGCCTTTAATCCTTAATGGCAAACTATACGTTTCATCGTTGCATACTGTTAACGAAAAGCAGAAAAACGGCTTGTCGAACTTATCAAGGATTTCCTGCTGGGATATTTCCGACCGTGATCATGAGCTGGCCTATCAATATGAAATTTCGCAGTTCGCGTTAGACAAGCAGCCATTACAGAATTCTGAATCTGGAACCAGGCAAGAACCTTTGCTGACTAGCGACTCTTCATTGAGGCAGTTGTTTTGTCTTACCTGGCAGGGAGAGTTGCATACCATTGACAGTGATTTGGGGCATCTGCTTTGGAAGAAGTCACTCTCTAAAATTGTGAACCAGAAATCATCTCCGGTATCAATCGCGGCACCGCTTCTATTCGAACATTGCCTTGTTGTTCCTGCCAGCTGGTACGATTCAAAAAAGCAAAGAACAACCAGTTGGCTATTATCTCTGGATCGTAGAAATGGACAAGTAATCTGGGCGATTTCAGACGAACACGAATCGTTTCCCTCAGAACTACCCGCACCCATTCCCGCAGTTTATCGTGGGCAGATTGTTGTTGTCTTCCAGTTAAAGCCGGGAGAGATTCAATTGTTGCAAATACGGACAGGAAAGCAGGTCGCGGCTTGGAAACTCTCCGACGCAAAGGCCTGTGTGCAAGAATTACTGTTTGAATCTGAGCAATTAGCTGTCTTGTCTCGCAATAGCAAGGATTCAGAACAGGGAAAATTTGACGAAGCTTCATCGTACCAATGGACAGCGGACCTGTTCGCTTTGCCTGCTCATTCAGACTCAGTCTCGACTCCAGAAAACGGAACTCGACTTGCGATTGCGAATCCAATTCAATTATCCAATTCGTATCATGCAACAGCCCTGTTGTGTGCCGGACATTTTTATGTCATTAATAGCGAAGGACAGCTCCGGCAGTACCAGGCTTCTTCTGGGAAATTGCTTGCTCAGACAATGCTGACAAACCCGCCCAAGGTTCCCGCGACAACAAAACAAAATGCCGATGCCAAGCCAATCACTTCTGCCATTAAAAATCCTCCAGCAGCCCTGCCTCAACCGACGATTCATTATTTGATATACGCTGATAATCAATTGCTAGTGACATCTTCAGAGGGGCTTTGGTGTGGGCTTGCACCAGAAACCAAGAAGACGGCACAGACAGATGCTAACGCAGTTGAAAAATCTGTATTGACCTTAAATTTCCAGCAACAAGTAGAAGGCGTTGTATCGCTGCCTGTAATTTCCCAAGGTCGCGTCTATGTTCGCCAACCAGGCAAGCTCATAGCCATGGGGTCTTTGGATAATCTTAATGCAGTATCAGAAATCCTGGAGCCTCTTTCGATCCTGGCTCAGGAAAAAAAGTCGACCATTCCAGGGGGACTACTTATCACTCCCAGGCGACAGACTTTGAAACCCGGTTGGAAACAGAGCTTTCAAGTTCAGCTCTATAGCGATCAAGGGGCCTTTCTGCGAACGTTATCAGCAGAGGAGTTGCAATGGGGCGATGTGTCACTGGGAATATTTGATAAAACAAAAGGAACCTACCTGGCTCCTGCGACGTTCACAGATCTTCAAGGTGTTGATCAAATTGAAGTTCGCTACCAGTCATTCTCCGCCCAGGCTGATATCCGAATTGCTACCGAGTGATACGCATTCGCATATTTGTTTGCGCGTTGAACATTCCCTAAGTC
>JAESQE010000299.1 GCA_016765335.1 Planctomycetaceae bacterium | reverse complement strand
GCGAAAAGCTATCTCAGCTGATTTTCTCCGGTGAATTCGAAACCGGTAGCAGTCTCGTGGAACGCAAATTGGCGTCCCGGCTGGGAGTCAGTCGTATTCCCATGCGAGAAGCTCTTTCCAGCCTCGTGGCTCAGGGGGCGCTCGAAGGCGGTCGAAAGGGTGAGGGCGTTCGAATTCGTCGTTACACGGTTGATGAAATTCGAAAGCTCTATGATTACCGGGCGGCGATTGAAGGGGGAGTTGCCCGAGCAGCTGCAACTTCTGCAAGTGAATCCGATATTCTGCGTTTGGAACTTATTTGTGACGGGATGCAGGCGATCTTAGATGAAGAAGATTTTTCGAAGTGGAGTAGTCTGGACGTAAAATTTCACGAAGCGTTAGCAGAGGCCAGTCACAATGAACGTTTTGAGTTGTCCTTGAAAAGCCTGTTGCGCGAATGCTTTTATGTTTTTTATATTCTATCGAGGCAGAAAAGTCGACGCGAATTGTCGAGTGAGGAATTTGCGTCGCATAAGCGTCAGGCGATTGCAGATCATCGTGTTATCTTGGAGTGCCTGAAATCGCATGACGCGGACGGTGCAGAGGCGAGATCTCGTTTACATATTTTACGCACTTCAGATCGCGTCATTCGCACTTCAATCGAAACAGATCTGGAAAATTAATAATGGTCAACTTAATACCGTTGTATCAAAGAAATGAGGATTGTATGAGACTGCACGTTTTCATCGTGATGGCTTTCCTGTTGGTTGATATTTCGTACGCAGTCGGTGCAGGGCCGAAACCTGAGCGACCACAATATAAGCGGGAACAAGTCATCTTGAACCCCGACGATTTCATAGCATCGGGCGAAAAATCTTATCTTGCCTTTCCGGCTATCGTGCGACTGAATGATCAGGAAATATTGATTTCATATAAACGCGGTCGCAGTCATGGCAGAGATCTGGATGCAATTTTAGAGACAGTTCGATTCAACACGCTGACAAACAAAGTTGTTGAACGCAAGATTCTGGGCAGCCAACAGGGACTGATTTACCAGATGGGAGAATGGATCAAATTTCCTGACGGTCGCCTCAGCAATATTGTGGATGTGCAAAAAGTAGTGCGTGATCATGGAGCGAATCGACATCATCGCGTTGGCTCGATGTGGGCAACGAGTGACGATAACGGGAAAAGTTTTTCCCCGATGAAGAAATTAGGGCCAATCGATGGCATCGAATATGGCTACATCTTTGAAGGAGTTATCGTAGACAACACGGTTTACGTGTTAGCAATGGATTTTCCAGAACTCACTTCACGTAAAAGTTCTTACGATGAACAAGGCAAACGTATTTATGGGCAGGTTTCAATCATTGCCTCTTCAGATAATGGAAGAAGCTGGTCGCGAATTCGTAATCTTAGTCGGGAATTTGGTAACCTGGATCTCAACGAAAGTTCGTTAACCCCTTACAAAAATGGTTTTATCGTTGCAACTCGCGGCTACGACAGCAAAGTCCGACTGCACCGGGTTGATAAAGACTTTCGACTACTCAAGCAACGGGATCTGACAGCAGATAACGAATTTATTGGTACACATATCGGACGACCACGCCTTTTTAATCATGACCGAAACTTGTATTTACTAGGTCGTAACGCACGTGGCGGCCCGATGGAGTTGGCGTTGTTCCGGATTGACCCAGAGACATTTTCGGTCCAGCGGCACGTTGAACTTGGCCCAAACAAGGGAGTCACGATCAAAGATGGCTACTATGCAGTCCCTTATTATCAAAAGAAGAATGGTCAGACACTGTTTAATGTCATTACCTACCGCATGCCCAAAGGAAAGAAATATCCGGAGATTGTTCGCCTGGAGTTTCTTTGGAATGAAGTTCGATAATTAGTCGATCTTGAAAAACTATTTTGGATCTAGCATGTTAGGGTAGTGGCTGGGAGTCGAGGTGTTAGAATTTGCAAGGTTTTCACCTGCTCGTCTTCAAAATCTGGCAACTTGAGTCACTAATGAAGCCGAAATTCCACATCTCCTGCGGGAGGGTGAGACGGCTGCCGAATCATTGTTTCCTCTTCTTTTCTTTTCTTTCTTTGTGCCTTCGTGCCTTGGTGGTAAAAAAACAAAAACCACGAAGACTCAAAGACACGAAGAAAATCAGTACAAACTGGTTCCGCAGTCGCGTCACTCTCCTGGGTTTCGCTAACTAATTTAGAAACTCCTGCTCAACGGCTGGGTTTTTCAGGATCGACTAATTAGTCGATCCACCTCACAAAAAAACGGGACAATGTGTTTGGCATTGTCCCGTTCCGTTTAGCTGATCTGACTGCGATCAATCTCTATTTCAGCTTCTTCAAAAAGACATCTCGGAATCGAATTTCTCCGCCATGAGTTTGCAACTGGATGGGACCGGTTGCATAAATCGGTTGATCTTTTTCAAAGTAGTTGTCCATCTTTTTGTTGTCGACAACCAGCTTTTCATTCAGATAGACGGTAACTTTTTCGCCTTTCATGATGATTTGCAAATGATTCCATTCGCCGAATGGATTGTCTGCATGCACTAGCGGATGCTTGCCTTCGCCTTTGTTGTTGAACAAGCCACCAGATCCAAGATTCGCCTTAATCTTCCACTTGCCGCCTGCTTCGGTGGTGTCCCAAATTTGTACCTGAGGAACGCCACGCAGATAAATTCCGCTATCTGCCAAGGCAACGGTTTTGTAATCGAGAAGCAATTCAAAGTTGGCATAATCTGTTGCTGTTGTCAGATAAACGCCATGACCATCATTCACCAGTTCGCCCTTATCGACAGACCAATGTTCGAGCACATCTTTCCAGTTTTTCTCCAGCAGTTCTTCACGCTCAGCAGCTGGCATGTTTTTAACTGCTAACGGACTTTTTCCTTTGACACTGTGAAAGTTCATCCCAATCCAACCGGAGAGATCTTTTCCATTAAACAGTGCCTGGAACCCCGCAGGAGGCACATTGCGTTTGTGTGATTTCTTTTTTTCTGCAGCTGATAAAACTGAAGAACCTAAAAACATCACAGCTAAAGCACAGCAAAGACTCATCTTAAAACACTTCATACTCTTCATTCCTCGTCGATTATTGCCTGTTCAAATAGACCTGCTCATTTCGTAAGCACACACAGCCTATATTATTGTAACTTGTGGAGTCGAATTACAATGCTAACGGGGATGTTCGAATCTCAGCTCACTGTTTCTTGCGAATTTCGAGCTTCCCGTCAATAAAAAAGGAGCACAGACATTTCTGCCTGTACTCCTTGAATTCTTTGTTCGTTGACATACCAAACTCAATTAATACTTGCGAGAAGCTATTGCTCGTGGCCTTGTACCGACAAGGACTTAGAGAACAGGCAACTCGCAAACAAATACGCGAATGCGTATCACTTAAGTGCTACGAACGATTTCTCAATAAAAAAGGTGAGTTCGTTGCAACATCTGCTGATTCAGCAACATTGACCCAGACATGAACGTGCGGAGCACCGCGGAAGTGCCAGACGAACGACGGTCCTTCAAGACGCCAGTTATCCCAGACTTTATCTTTTCCGATATCGTTATCAGTATAGAACGCAAGAGAACAAGCATCGAGTCCGCCCTGTTTTTTCAAGCAGGCAATGACTTCATCCTGATCCGACTGCCTGAACGGCTCGATCAGTTTCTGCAAAACTTTTTGCAGGGCAACTTTTTGATCATCAGACATCTCGGTCACAGGAAGACCAGGAATTCTTTTCCCTGAACCTCTAAATGCCATGTCCCCTTCGGTTGGAGTTCTTTTTATTTCGGCAGCGACTCGCTGTTTGCCATCGAGCATTTCATAAACACGATTTGCTTCCAACGCCTGTTCCCAAAAGACATTACCTTCATGATCAGCTTTTTCGTTGAACTCTCCGGTGCCGGTATGACCGTAGAAAATTGGTCCCCCAAACGCAACATGCTCAGCCGAGTTGCCATCACAGCGAAGAGTTAAATGCCGCCCTGTCATGACGAATTCAAACTTCCCATCTCCTGGAGTCCCAAAGATGGCGATGCTCTGGTTATCACCAAATCCGCCGTTGTCATCTTCAATCTGCTTGTAATATCGCTTGTGCCAATCCGGATTAATAATCCCTTCAAAAATTGAACGAACCATTTCCTGCTGATCGGCTGTGAAGAACTTACTGTTGATTTCCGGACTGGTAATGTTCCAGTTATTGTTCACGTGCGTTCGAAGTAAACCACGACCTTTTTTGCGATAATCCCAATCGAAAGCAACCGAACTTCGTTGTTCTTCAGTCAGAGAATCAAACAAATGTTTCACAGTAGGCTCTGGAGCAGAAGAGGTCGCTGTTTTGGCAGCTTCAGAAACATTAAATAATGCTCCGGAACCAACCACTGCAATTCCAGAAGCCGTTGTCTGCAAAAAACGCCTGCGGCTAATGGATGAAAAAAGATTCTGATTCTGCATGAAACTGCTCCTGGAAAATGGACTTTAGAAATTAGTCTATTCGTAATAGCTGATCGGATAGAATACTCAACCCCCAATATTGTGCACAGTTTCGGCGAAAATTGCGAGTCTTTCCCTGATTTCTTATATTGAAACAACAAAACTACTCAGCGGTAGGAACGCAGTGTGGCAGGATTGGCGTAGAAGTGAAGGCGGATTCGATGCCTGCGAGGATATTTTGTCCGTTTTTNCGAAGTGTTGAGACGTAGCCACGAATGCGGGCGAAGATGTGGCCACCCTCTGCACCGCGGAAACAACCTGAGATCTTTTGCTTTAACTTGGCCATGCGGATATCACGTTCCCCCTGATTAT
>JAESQE010000298.1 GCA_016765335.1 Planctomycetaceae bacterium | reverse complement strand
GAAGGAGAGTATTCGGACTCGCTACCTGCATGAGTCTCATCGATTGCATGAGCTTCGCCGGCAGGTTCGAGCCATTCACACAGCCATAACAGAAACGAAGTCACAAGCAACCCCCCGGCTGCAACTGCCGGAGTTTCAAAGGCCGATTCCACAAGATCCTTGAGAGTCAACCCGACAATCACAATCGGCAGTGTTGCAACGATAACCGCCAGAATCATTTTCCAATCAAAAAGAACCGCCTTTAAATCTCGACGGAACACGACCAGTATCGACCCCAGTGTTCCCAGATGCAATGCGATATTCATCGCCAGATCGCCCTCAGGCTGACTCACTCCACCAGTTAATAATTCATTCACAATCACTAAATGACCGGAAGAACTAATCGGGAGAAATTCTGCAATCCCTTGCACAACCCCAAGCACAATGACCTGGAACAACTCTTGTACATCCATGCGTTACTGCAATCCTAATATAATAATTGGTTCTCCCCCTTGCGAAGGGGGAGTTAGAGGGGGTTTTTTAACTACTTCTTATAACCAAACAGTCTTCAAGTAACTCTGAAGTACAATTTCCAGAGCTTCCCATAACCTGACGTCAAACATCTTAACACAGAATCAGAGACCGCCAAGACCATCCAGCCAGCGGCCCAGTGCATCAAAATCATCAACGGACATCGCCTCTTGTTTGGGACGATAAACCACCGGGAACCCTTCTTCTTTCAGGAAGCCCTGTAATTTGACAGCCATTTTCTGTTGGTCTTCACCACTGACAGAAATAAACACCTGAAAACGATAACCCGGTTCATTAAAAGGAATCCGAAATCGCCGAGCAAAACTTGTTGAATAAAGCCCTTCGAATGTTTCGCGGTTCTCGAAAACAAACTGCCAAGGGAAACTTGGTTCCTTACCGCCTGTAATCAGACAAGTCATCTTAGTATCGATATGATAATCGCGTTCTACATCTTTAACACATTCCAGCAACCAAGCCACGTCATCACTGGACCATGCTTTCAGATTTTCAGACACGGGCATCACAAGTACCATTCCACGCGTTCTGCAAATCCGTTTCCACTGCGCAAGCTCTTGTTCAGGAATAGGTTCCCCGTCTGCTGAAAGCCACAAAGCCAATCCATAAGCACCCGAAGAATCATATTCTTCGGGAACATACATACGATATTTCTGATCGTGTTCTGCAAGCGTTTTCAATAAATCCCCTGTTTCAGGTGCTTTCGCAACAGGCTTTGCATCTGAATCATTAAGAACAGGCAGAGGTAACTCTTCTGGTATTTCATCAGATACCGATCCCAATACCACCTTTACTTTTTGCTCTTCACCAGCCCGAAAAATCACAACTTCAAGTTCACGATCTGGCTGCATAAGCAGTATTATTTCTCGCAGTTGATCGTAAGATGTAATCTCCTGGCCATTAACACGCACGATACGATCAGATTTTAAAAGTCCACTCGTATCGGCAGGAGAACCAGGCATCACGACTCGAATTGCTGCACCAGGCTGATCACCCAACTGTACCCGCTGTCCCAGCACACCAAGCCAGCCGTGTTGAAATGGTTCGAGTTTATCAGTCAGTGTCACTATCATTTCCAGAATTTCCTCGCCACGTTTAACCGTCAAGCTAGTCGCATCCCCTGCATATTTTTTTCCTAACCCTTGCATAGCATTCGCCACTGTTTTAATCGATTTTCCTTCAAGCAAGACAATCCGATCCCCAGACTGTAATCCAGATTTCGCAGCCGGAGAATTAGGACGCACCTCTTGAATGATTGGATCTGCAAGAAACGACGGAGTGGTCCCAAAATTGACGCCCATCAAGCCCGTTTTTAAATCTGTGCCAGTTTTAAGTCGGTCTAAAGAAGCCAGGACGTCTTCTAACGGAATCGCAAAACCAATTCCTGAATCGTACCAGTTAACTCCCTCGGTCAATCCTTTTCCTGTGGGTGAAAGCGGAACCAGAATCCCCAGCACATCACCATGAATATCTATCAGCGGGCCACCATAATTGGCGGGTGAAACTTTTGCATCAGTCTGCAATGCCTTGCCATCAATACGCTGAAGTGCACTGACAAGTCCTAAAGAAATATTAGGCAGCGGCGAGTTGTAAGTTTTTCCTAATGCAATCGACCACTGCCCAACTCGAACCGAATTTAACTTCACGGGTATTGCCGGGGTCAGATCCTGCGTATCAATTTTAAGCAGCGTCAGCATTTTCAAATGATCACGAGCAACAATCACAGCAGGAAGTCTCTCATTACTATCGGGAACCGTCACCAGGATAGAAGAGGGACTCGCAGCAAAATTGAATGAACTGGTCATGATGAAACCATCTTCAGAGACGATCACTCCAGTCGTAGGACCGGTACTTGTTAATTGACCATCAACAACATCCCGACCGCCGATGGTTTCAATTTTAACAATACATGTCGAGGCACGCAGCACTGCCTGCTTGATAACCGCTTCACTTTTTTCTGGCGGAAAGGGAGCAGCAGGCAAGCTTGATCCAGAATACGTAATCAAAATCACTAATAACGCACGGCAAATAGCAGTCACTATATCTCTCCCGATGAATTCCATTCAGGATTTTTGTAACGGTCTTCATTCGACCATTTCTGATGTGTGGGAAGTTCTATTCATTCAAAGGGAGCACAGACATTCTGTGCCTGTTTCGTTTGAGTCTGCTTTAATATAAGGCAGACAAGAATGTCTACCCTCCGGCTCGTAATGAATCTTGAATTAATAGAGGTTCCCGTATGTACTTTGAGAGATGTTATATGCGGGATATTAGTTGATAAGCTACCCGTGATCGATGTATTACTCAGCTGCGTCAAGAATTGCTGGCACAACAAAATATTTGCCATCGGTGTTTGGCGCATTTTTTAATGCTTCTTCGCGAGCAAGCATTTCAGTTGGCTTGTCTTCTCGGAAGACATTGACGACATCAATCGGATGTGCAAGTGGTTCTATTTGTTCGGTGTCGACTTGATCCAGAACCTCGACATATTCAAGAATGCTGCCCAGATGATTTGAAACGTCGAGTATTTCCGTTTCCGAAAGCTCGATATTTGCCAAATGAGCAACTTTTTGGACATCAGCAGCTGAAAGAGCAGGCATGCAAATAGACTTTACTTAATAATAAAATATCGCAGGCAAGGACAATGCCCAACCTGCGATATCATTTTTATATTTATCTGAAAGAGTCGGGAATTAACCTTCAATTTCAGGCAGAGTGAATGGTTCACGTATAACTGGCTTTTGAATGAGACCAGCTCGAATCATTTTCACTGGAACCCAGCGGCGAACAACCTTGCCGTCTTCCATAAGACGAACTTTCTGCAAATTCTTACGGAAGTAACGACGAGTAATCCCAGTCGTTTTGCGACCGTTTCCACCCAAATACTTAGGTTTACCACGTTGGGAAAGACTATTTCCCTTTGATGGTTTGTTATCTCCGTAAAGAGCAATCAGCTTTTCTCGTTTTGCTCGTTTTTCTTTTTTGTGCGTACTCATCAATAAACCTTTAAGTTTTCAGTTGTGCTAAGGCACTCTTTATCTGCGTTGGAAAGCGTGACAGTATAAGAACTTCGGCAGTTTATTCAAGTCAAGCCTATCCAGCAAGACCGAAGTTCCAAAGATCTTCCCCGCACATCCAAATACACCCCTTGTTCGTGTAAATCGTGGCAATTCATTCTCCCAAATCTGCAAACCGACACATCTATTATTGTAAAGCCTACAGATTCCACGCCATTCCACCCACTGAATAAACATCACAACAATAGATGCATCTCGATTCATGCAAACCACTTACGCACAATGACGACGTATTAAGTCTTCGAATTTATCACTTTTGGCACGCCTTATGCGTATTGACTTTATCCATGAGGCGAGGCCAGCAGTTGCTGACTCAAACGACGAAAGATTTGTTTAACAATAAAAAAAACGGAACCGCAGTAATACGAGACATTTGTTCCGTGCATTTCCAAAGGAGACGAAAATGTTAGTCCTCACACGAAAAAAGTCACAGTTGATACAAATTGGCGAGAATATTGTCATCAAAATCATTCGAACAAGTATTGGTTCAGTCAAAATTGGAATCGATGCACCAAAGGATATTCGAATCATGCGAGGGGAACTGGACGAAGTTCTTTCCCTCGCATATGACGCGACTGTCTGTTCACAGAAAAAATCGAAACGTATTTTAGATCTGAGAAGTACGCCACTGATGATGGAAAAGCTGGCAACCACGGCATCAGCAAATGTTGAAACTGATTGTAGTCCCTGCGAATTGGTGGATGGCGAAGAACCGGTCTGTCTCTCGGATTATCAACAGCCCAAAACGGTCCAGGCTTCTTAGCTGAACACCGAGATAAAGATTCCGCCCAGGCACTTGGCCGTCGGCGGGTGCGACTCCTCACTCATTGAATTTGGATTCCTCTGCACGGATGGGAAAGACCCATTTTCGTAGCTCCGCGATTCCTGACCCTGAAAAGCCTTGCTCCGTGATTTCCTGAATCCGGCAGGGGGATCCAATTCAATAGCTCGCACCCGCCGACTTTTTTCAATCAATCACGACTCTAGCGTATCTGTTGACTCACTAGAATCAGTCGGATTTTCGGCTAAAGCCTGAGCCTTACGGAGCCTTCTCAACTTGCGGATTTTTCTTCGCCTATACCATCGCACACATCCGTAGATAACAAACGGAATCATCATCATTGCAGCTACTTGAACCCAAGCAGCCAGCAGCAGAATTTTGTGGACCAAACTGGCATGCTTGTGCGGTTCATCAGGCAGTTGACCAGTATATTTTGCGACATGATGTAACAAACTGGTCGCCAGATTCCCCTTGGGAAGTTCCTGGTGACAAGCTGCACAAGTCCCTCCACGGTTCATCAAAGCTCGTTCTTTATTATTAAGCGGTCGCGAAAGCTTGAAGTGATGCCCAACAGTCATCAACTGCTTTCCATCTTCAGAGACAATCCGAGACCAATCGGTTGACATATGTTCGATTTTTTCGAATTGCGGCCTCGTTCTTTTCGGCAGAATGTCCCCGTCAATTGTTTCGAGATCAACAATAATCGTTTCATCTAACCGCCTTAAATCACGTGCCCCATCAATGCCGTATCCCAATGCTTTATCGGAAGCATGACACGATTCGCACTTTCTTGCATTTTTCGTCATTGTATGCGGTTGAACCGGAGACATATCCAACGCGAGCTGCCCCTCGTCTCCACCACCTTCTGCGCCAGGCATCGTGCGAAAGACATGATTCACCAGAATCGGCTCGCCGTCTTCTCCGATAATTGTGATCGCAGGCTGACACCCAGGTGCAAGTGGTGTGATGCGACCTTCGCCATTAACACCGAGCATCGGATTTTCCCAACGCAAGTAAGATCGCGTTTCGCTGATTTTACCGGGAATCATCATATCATAAGACGATTCCCCACGATCAGCTGCGTGCCGGGGGTCCATATGTTTTCGACCAGCTGCGACCCAATCGAAATTTTCGTTTTTCACTTTTCTTAATGCTGCTGCAACTGCTTTTGTTTGGGCGTCGGGCTTGGCATTGGTATCTTGCTCGGGACATTCATCTTCCCGAGAATAATCGATTTTCACATGACATCCAAAACACTGCGGTGCCCAGGTTGCGTGGCAAGTATAACATTCCATGCGGTCCATATGCCTGCTGATGGTTGACATGGCAACGATTCCGCGATCACTGATTTCCCCATGAGCTTTCAATGTTTTCAATGGCTTCATTATCAAATCTTTGCCATTGGCGGTATGCACGATAATGTCTTCTCCCTTTTTAACGACATTCCCGTAAGCATTACCACGAGCGGTGAGTAAATAACCATCTTCAGGATCGTAAATGGTCCCTTGTAATGTATGAGGAGTTAGCTCTTTGGTTAAACCACGAGCAGCCCCTGTTGCTGGAGTTTCTTCAAATTCGTCCATGTATCCCAACGGAAGATCCCACGGAAATACATCTGGGGTGCCGTGACAATCCGCACATTCAATCTGCACAGCTGCCAGGTTCGCACCAGCCAGAAACCCATCGCCATGCACATCGGTTGAAGTGTGACAATCCTGGCAGGTCATGCCTTTGAGATAATGAACATCCTGCTGCATCGCGATATAATGCTTGGAATGCAACGCTGGTTGATCAGAACCGTCCGCAGCAAAAGGTGCATTGTATGCTGTTTCCATCAACCCCTGAAAAGAGACACCAATTCGCTTTCCACGATCATGACAAGTCGTGCAAGTTTCGACAGGAATCCCGGAATAAGTTTTATCGTGTACTGTCACCTTGGCTTCGCGAGTACCTTGAATCGAATGCACTAACGCATGCCCCGGTTCGTCCCGGTTGATCGTTTTATCGTCCCCTTCATAAAACCCTTCGTTGCTGTAAGGCACATGGCACGAAGAGCAACCCATACCACGGTAATCTCCCCGTTTCTGGCGTCCCTTGACCGCATGATGACATCGCTGACATTCCTGGCGAATGTAAGTGAATGCAGCCAGCGTCGGATCTTCTTTCAACTTAGAGAGATCTGTGGGAGCTTCGGGCAACGGTTCGTGGCGATCAACAAAAACGTTAGGCTCCATCCTTTTCAGACGCTCCATATATTTTCGATAGACATCGCTGCCCAGCCGAGCATTCGGATCTTTCGGATTTTCCACTGCGTAATTCGCCCAAAGATGTTCGTAGCCTGTCAACGAACCGAACGACCAGCACACGCCCTGAATTTTTCCAGCTTCAGTCATCATTAAACTTCGCCACTGCACTTCGCAGTGTTGGGGATGACATTTGCCACAAGTATTTTCATTTATCCAGGGACTGCCCGGATCTGCATAGAACTTGTCTCCGACATGAGCCGCTTCTTTTTCGGTCGCTTTCGGATCGCCACCATGACACACAACACAACCAGCCGGATCGCCCAGCTCTTTGCCTTGCTGCATAATCTGTTCCAGCATCTCAGAACCAGGTTCGCGAATCAGCTCGATCTCTGCGTGACACTTCATGCACCCGGAATTTTTAGCTTCCGGATAATGATCAATCAGTTTTTCACCTGCCTCAACATGGGAAGTCACATTCCAAGATGTAACGCTAAGGATAAACAGTATGGCTATCAGAGATCTGATATTTATATTCATATGAGATAAATCTCAATTCAATGGTGATGATTTTGAAGTAGTCGAAAAAGAATGACAGCACCATCGTGAGGCGTTTCCCGATCAAAATCAAGCGACCCCAAGGTCCACTTTGAATTCCTCTTTGGGGTGTTTAGCATGACATCCATTGTCTCTACGAAGCACTGAGATTCCTATTTCTTTGGATTAACAAAATAAGTGTAGGCAAGTCGCTGAAGTTAGATACCCTGATCTGCTTGAGATCCAGAATTAACCACCAAATTGATACGCAATACGCATCTCGATAAGACTGCTGATCGAATAGCTCATCCTTGAAATGCTCATTTTGGCGCAAAGGAGAACATCAACCGGATCATGCATTCATTAATATTTTCGGGTAGCACAGACAATCCCGTTCAGGGTTGTCTGTGCTGCGTAGCAACCCGAGGAATTGCCCCAAAAGTTTCCGCCTCAGCAGAATTTTAATGTAGGATGCGGTGCTTGCACCCATCTTTGTGTGCCTGTTGATCCCCTAAAACCAAAAAGAAGAATTCATGGCAAGTCTGATTGCGGTTGTGGAAGGGGTATTTCGATGCAAATCGCATGAACCTCCTCGGGTGCCTGCGGCACTCACACGACCCTCAAGCGGGATCGTATGAGCTACCCGGTTCAATAGAAAAGTAGGGAAACAGCCATATCACGTGAAGTCGTCTCTCTGCAATAAATTGAGATCTGTATTACCACAACAATCAAAATAGGAGTGAGCCAGAGATGTGCTAGACACAGAATTTATTGGTATACTGCTAAAAACCAGAATCAACATAAAAGGGAACCAGATGGTTAAAGCAGATCCTCAAGATTCAAATAATAATCCATCCGATCCACATCGAGGATTTGGAGGAACGATCATATTACTATGCGTTTTGGCAATAGCTTTTGCTGGATCGATGCAGTTTGTCCAGAATTATCGTCAACGATCCATCATTTATCAGTTGCTTGGAAAAGTGGAAGTCACTCCTGGATGGCTCATGAAAATCCTGCCTGCTAGCTGGGAAGTCCAGATACAGAATTGGTATGGAGACAAGTGCTTTTGGGCTTTTGAAAACATAACCTCAGCAAGTTTCCTGGCGATGCCGCTTACGAATTTCGACATGGCTCCTCTACAGAAGTTGAAAAACCTGCCCGAAATCTACATTAAATCAATAACGGTTACAGACGCGGGCTTAGCTCATCTTCAAGACCTTACAACATTAAAAGAGTTAGGCCTTTGGGACACAAACGTTTCAGGCACCGGATTGTCTCACTTAAAAAATATGCGACAGTTAGAAAGACTGACGCTGAGTTACTCAAAAATTACTGACCTCGGATTTGCCCACATCAGATCATTGCCTCACTTGCTGTATTTAGATCTTGAATACACCAAACTGACAGATGCTGGATTAATTCATTTAGATGGACATCGAAACCTTTGGCGTCTTAATCTGGAAGGAACAAAAGTGACGGGCACTGGCTTGGTACACCTCCAGGGATTACCCAATCTGACAGTTCTCTCATTAGATGAATCATCTTTAACAGACGCAGGCCTGAAACATATTCACGGTATCCCGAACCTAAAATACCTGCACCTTAATCATACAAAAGTGACAGACACCGGGTTGATTCACCTTAAAGGACTTCAGCTGATACAGCTTTCCCTGGATGGCAATAATGTTGGTGA
This sequence comes from Planctomycetaceae bacterium, assembly GCA_016765335.1. Lineage (GTDB taxonomy): Bacteria > Planctomycetota > Planctomycetia > Planctomycetales > Planctomycetaceae > Rubinisphaera. Next base: position 3,583 of record JAESQE010000298.1, on the reverse strand, counting down.
TGATGGGTTGGCTCATCTCAAAGAACTGGTAAATTTGAAGCACCTCTCTTTGCAAAATACTTCTGTGACAGATAACGGATTGATTCAACTGAAAAGTTTGACAAACCTTTCCTGGCTCAACCTTGAAGGGACTCAAATAACGGATGCTGGCCTGATACACCTCTATGGAATTTCCACATTAGAAACTGTCTCTCTGGGGCGTACACAAGTCACAGATGTTGGAACCAGGAAATTGAAAGCTGCATTACCCGGTTGCACCATTTCCAGATAACTTTCGATTATCAGATTGAAAATCCGAATCTATGGACAAACAAATGACCAACACCACAGAATCCATTCTGCATCAACACTTTCTCAATCAGAATGTTGTGCTTGATTTACAGAGCATGTTTGTTTGTCTTGGAAAGTTTGTGGGCGAGGATCATCGGTATCTGATTTTGGAAGATGCGGACGTTCACGACTTGCGAGACACCGATTCAACGCGGGAACGGTATGTGATCGATTCCAAAATCCACGGCATTCGCCCCAATCGAGCCAAAGTGCTCATCAATAAGCAGGAAGCCGTCGGAATCTCGTTACTTGATGATGTGATTGCATAATGTCTCGTTTATGATAACAATACAGATCAGTTCTGCTGCAAGATGACTCAGAACATCAAAAACCAAGGGGGCGGCAAGCCCCTTGCTCCCTCATTTAACCCCGCCGGAGAGATTATTTTATGAATTCGATTGCAAAGAAAATGATGGCATCGTGCCAACTTCTCATCGCGTTAGCGATTCTAGCTTCCACCGTAACTGCTGGCGAAAAGGGCTTTATCAGCCTGATGGCCAAAGATGGCAAATCCGGCTGGGAAAAAACTGTGAACACCACGGCTGATGGCTACTTGGATGGCGATGGCTGTTATATGGATCGCAAGTTCGGCGATTTCGTCATGAAATTTGAATTCCGCCTCAAAGAAGGTTCCAACAGCGGGATCGGTATCCGGTCCGAACAGGGTCAAAACGCAGCATTTAACGGCATGGAACTACAAGTTCTGGATAACAGTGCAGCAAAATACGCCACGCTTAAAGAGTGGCAATATCACGGCTCAATCTACGGTGTTGCAGCTGCCAAGCGTGGCGCACTGAAAAAAGTTGGCGAGTGGAATGTTCAGGAAATTGTCGCCAAAGGGGATCACATCAAAATCACTCTTAACGGCCAGGTGATTATCGATACTCATCTCAAAGAAGCTGCTCCCGAGGGAAAAACCATCGATGGCAGGCCACATAAACGCCTGTTTGCAGAAGATGGCTACATTCGCCTTTGTGGACACGGCGGCGGAGTCGAATTCAGAGCCATGCGAATCAAACCACTAGACAAATAGTCCCGATTGATCTCAATTGATACGAATCGAGCTGCATCGCGATTGTGACGCAACTTTTTTTNAATATAAGGAACCTCAATTAATTGGTTCTCCCCCTTACGAAGGGGGAGTTAGAGGGTTTTTTGAACTTTTTTATAACCAAGCTGTATTCGAGAACCTCTAGAATTCAATTAATAGAAGTTCCCTATAAAATGCATTTCGAACATTGTGCTGGAATGCAACAATCAGTCCAATAACCTCTGTAGTGCTAAAAACAGGTAGAATCTCAACTCATTTTGCGGCTTGGTCAAAATGACACATCGGGCAAATTGCGTATCGAGGATCGTTCCACTATCGTTTAGCCCCCTCCAAGGGATTCTACAAATTAATTACTGCCCGTTGANCAATAAAAGGTGAGAGTGATGAAGCCGATCAAGAAGTTGCTTGTCGCAAATCGTGGAGAAATTGCTATTCGTATCTTCCGCTCTGCAACAGAGTTAGGGATTCGTACCGTTGCAATCTATTCCCACGAAGATCGCTTTGCGTTGCACCGATTCAAAGCCGATGAAGCGTATCAGGTCGGTCCTGAAGGCGAACCGATTAAAGTCTACCTGGACATTCCCTCTATCATAAGATGTGCAGTGGAAGCGGGTGTTGACGCCATTCATCCAGGATACGGCTTTCTTTCGGAAAATCCCGATTTCGCACGTGCCTGTGAAAAGGCCGGAATTATGTTCATCGGCCCTAGTGTTTCTTCATNGGAACAGCTGGGTGACAAAACAACGGCTAGAATTCTAGCAAANAAAGCAAACGTCCCGATTCTGGCAGGATCAGAAAAAGCAATCGATACCGCGGAAGAGGGTTTAGTTGAAGCTCAGAAGCTCGGCTTTCCAATCATCCTCAAAGCTGCCCATGGTGGTGGCGGTCGTGGGATGCGAGTCGTCGAAGACGCCAACAATTTCATTGAATCATTTGAATCTGCCCGACGAGAATCTCTGTCTGCATTCGGTTCCCCGGATATCTTCATTGAAAAGTTCATCGAACAAGCCCGGCATATTGAAGTACAAATTCTTGGTGNCAAACATGGCAACCTCGCCCACTTGTTCGAACGAGACTGCTCGGTTCAAAGACGACATCAAAAAGTAGTTGAAATTGCACCGGCACCGAATTTGTCTGATGAAGTCCGGCAGCAATTATTCATCGCAGCACTGGCCATCGGAAAAGAAGTCGACTACTACGCAGCAGGAACGGTTGAGTTTTTACTGGATGCCAAGACCGACAAAATTTACTTCATCGAAGTGAATCCACGTATTCAGGTTGAACACACAGTGACTGAACAAGTCACCGGATTCGATATCGTTAAAGCCCAGATCCTGGTCACTTCAGGATACAAACTGACTGATCCGGAAATCGATCTCGATCCAGAGAATCCGCCTAAGCCCAACGGTTTTGCAATTCAATGCAGAATCACAACCGAAGACCCCGCCAACAACTTCATGCCCGATTACGGTCGAGTCTCGCATTACCGCTCTGCTTCTGGTATGGGAATTCGACTTGATGCAGGCAGTGCATTTTCAGGTGCGGTCGTCAATCCGTTTTATGATTCCCTGCTTGTTAAAGTCACTTCACAGGGTCGCACATTTAAAGAAACGGCTCAGCGAACATTACGAACATTGCAGGAATTTCGTATTCGTGGTGTCAAAACCAACATTCCGTTTTTGACCAAAGTAGTCACCAACGAAACATTCCTGGATGGTTCATGCACGACACGTTTCATCGACAACACACCAGAACTATTCGAGTTCCCCGAAAGAAAAGACCGAGCAACTCGCTTACTAACCTACATTGGGGAAACAATCGTTAATGGAAACCCGATTGTCAAAGATCGTCCTGTTGCAATTCGAAGAACCGCTGCTCCCATTCCAGAATTTGATCATGCTTCGCCGATCCCCAAAGGATCACGCGACATATTCTTAGAACTTGGGGCAGAGAAGTTTTCAAAGTGGATCAGCTCCCAGAAACGGTTGATGATCACCGACACAACATTCCGGGATGCACATCAATCATTACACGCAACTCGTTTCCGCACCAAAGATTTACTCAATATTGCAGAAGCTTATTCGTACCCTTGCCCAGAGTTATTTTCACTCGAAATGTGGGGCGGTGCAACATTCAACACCAGCATGCGATTCCTCAATGAATGCCCCTGGCAACGACTGGCAGACTTCCGCGAGAAAGTCC
>JAESQE010000297.1 GCA_016765335.1 Planctomycetaceae bacterium | reverse complement strand
TACCTGGAAACCTGGCATCTCGATATTGAAGACTTTATGGAACTGCGAAAAAACACCGGGGATGACCGTCGTAGAACCCACGACATGCACACCGCAAACTGGATTCCAGACCTGTTCATGAAGCGGGTTCAAAGTGGGGGATCATGGACACTGTTTAGCCCCAACGATGTGCCAGACCTGCATGATCTTACCGGGAAAGCATTTGAAGAACGGTATCAGCATTACGAGCTACTCGCAGAGAATGGCGAGTTCGAAATGAGCCGAAAGATCAATGCGGTTGATTTATGGCGTAAGATGCTGACCCGTCTGTTTGAAACAGGACATCCTTGGATAACCTGGAAAGATCCTTCCAACATTCGTTCTCCGCAGGATCATTGTGGCGTTGTTCACAGCAGCAACCTTTGTACCGAAATTTTGCTCAATACTTCTGACGACGAAACAGCCGTTTGTAACTTGGGTTCAATCAACCTCCTCAAGCATATTCGAGATGGACAACTCGATCTGGAAATGCTTGAGGAAACGATCCGCGTTGCGATGCGAATGCTCGATAACGTGATTGATATCAATTACTACCCTACACCAGAAGCTGCCAATGCGAACCAAAGGCATCGTCCGGTTGGTTTAGGAATGATGGGATTCCAGGACGCGTTGCTTGCTCTTGGTTTAAGTTACACCAGTGATGCAGCTGTCGAATTTGCAGATCGCAGTATGGAAGCGATTTCTTACTTTGCACTGCTTGCCTCTTCAGAACTGGCAGCTGAACGCGGACGTTATGGCAGCTACGAAGGTTCCAAATGGGATCGTGGTTTGCTCCCTATCGATACCATTGATTTGCTTGAACAGGAACGTGGTCAAGCATTGGAAATGGATCGCAGCACAACAATGGACTGGGATCGCGTTCGAAAATCAATCAGCGAACACGGAATTCGTAACAGTAACTGCATGGCGATTGCACCCACTGCAACCATCTCGACCATCATTGGAGTTTCTCAATCGATTGAACCGAGCTACAAGCACTTGTATGTAAAAAGTAATCTCTCTGGGGAATTCACTCAGGTCAACAGGTTATTAATCGAAGAACTGAAGAGTCGAAATCTTTGGAGCTCCGATACGCTCAACGCTTTGAAATACTACGATGGTTCGCTGGCTGAAATGGATCAAATCCCAGCAGATATTAAAGACCGATACAAAACGGCTTTCGAAGTCGAAGCTCATTGGTTGATTGAATGTGCATCTCGTCGTCAGAAATGGCTCGATATGGGGCAGTCACTGAATCTGTATATGCATGCTCCCAGCGGCCCAAAACTGCACGACATGTATATGGAGTCTTGGACAAGAGGGCTCAAAACGACTTACTACCTGCGTAGTTTAGCCGCAACGCAAGTGGAAAAATCAACGGTCGATGTCAACAAGTTTGGAATTCAACCTCGCTGGATGAAGAACAAAAGTGCTTCCGGAGAAATTCGCGTTGATCGTCCTCACGAAGAGTTAGAAACAACCGAAATTCCAGCCACAATGGTCGGCCAAACCTGCGACCCCAACAACCCCGACTGCGATGCCTGTCAGTAAGTGGGCGTTAGTTGTTAGGGAATAGGCGTTAGGAACATTAATAGGGAGGTCAAACTTGGTTGGGAGGGTAGGTAATTAACCACAGAGACACAGAGGGCACGGAGAGATGAATTACCAGGATATCAATTCGGTGAGATGCTTAATTATTGGTTTAGGAGCAATGATTAGGCAGAAAAAATATTTCAGCGGAGAATCTTATCACGGGCACGTTCCTTTTAATCTTAGTGGCATACCGATCCTCTCAGCAGTTTATGAGGGAATGGTCAGGGAAATAGTTGTTGCAAAACTTGAGGCTGAAGCAATAAGTACTAGTTCCTCTCATAAATATGCCGTTCATTTGCGGAAACAAGCTGAACACAAGGGAGGGATAGAAAATCTTAAGAAATTATATCAACCGGTATTTGGCTGTGGTTTATTTGATGTCGTAGATAATCAAGATCGGACAGCAGTTTGCCAGTCCCTTAAGGCAATGGTGGCATTAAGAAACGTCTTCGCACACGGAACAATTTTGATTTATCCTGATGAAGAAATTTCATCAGAAATTGATGGTGGTTTTGTGAAGGATTGGGAAATACAGCTAAAAAATACAGTAAGTAAATATTTCAAGGAAACATATGACTCTGAAAATGTCATTAATGTTTTACAAGAAAATGATGTATTGGAGGGTTTCGTAGATCAACTGAAAGTTTTAGCAAAGAGCCTTCAAGCAGAGCATGGAGACCTAGGTATCAAAAGCCCTGGGCTAATCAGCAACTACAAATATGGCTTTTCAAATTCTCTGTGACCTCCGTGTCTCCGTGGTTAAATAGATTTCTAGTTTTCAGATATGAGCAATCCTTTAAGCCAAATCACAGAACAAATAATTGGGGCGTCCATTGAAGTCCACAAGGCATTAGGGCCAGGATTACTTGAGTCTGCCTACGAACAGTGTTTATGCAGGGAGTTAAGTCTTAGAAAGATTGGATTCGAAAATCAGGTTGAACTGCCTGTTGAGTACAAAGGAATCAAATTGGATGTCGGCTATCGAATTGATTTACTTGTCATGGGTCAAGTTATCGTTGAAATTAAATCTGTTGAAAAAGTGAAGCCTGTCCATGAGGCCCAACTGATGACGTACTTGAAACTTAGCGGTAAATCACTGGGGCTGTTACTTAACTTCAATGTTCCAGTACTTAAGGATGGAATTATTCGTAGAGTTCTCTAGAAAAGTAGAACGCTTTTCGCGTGATAAGATTAGGACTAACCACAGAGACGCAGAGGGCACGGAGATATGGATAAACAAGGAAAGCAGAAAAGAAGAAACGGACGAATAGAAGACTTCCCCAAGCTATGCATGTTTTGTGCGGGAGAGATCAATGAAAATGAATTTACAGCAGAGCATTTTGTGCCGAAATGTTTCTACGAAAAATTGCTTCGAGACGATGTTGACCTTAAAGGCTTGGAACTTCCTGCCCATAAGAATTGTAACAACAGTTTTTCAGCCGACAATGAATATGTTCGTAATGTTTTAGCAGGTGGGCTGGGTGCAGAAAATTCATCAGGAGCCAAAGCTCTTGTGAATGGACTTATTTCTAATTTCATGAAAAACAGTTCTGACAGAAAACTTAAAGAGACATACGATGTAGAACTCCGACCAGTTTATACAAACTCTGGAATTTATTTAGGGGACAAACCATTAATCAAACTTGAATGGCCACGTATTAAACGAGTTCTTTTTAACATCATGAGGGGAATTTATTATAAGGTCTCAATGCAGCCAATGCCTGCTGATTTCCATCTATGTATAATGGATGCTTCAACTCTTCCTCGGGAAATAGTGGAACATAACATGAAGGCAATGGTTCTCTGGCAAACTGTTTCCGGTGATCCTGATGTATTCCAATGTTGCTACGCACTTCAAGAGGTAAACGAAAAAGTAACAGAGGCTCATTTTCTTATCAACTTGTTTGAAAATTATTCTTTCCTAGGAAGTGCACATTCAGAAGAATCTCTGGTAAAATATCAAAGAAGAGATCTTTTCAAACCATCATCCTCCAATTCTAAAGTACTAGTCCCTTTTTACCTTACTTAATCTCTGTGACCTCCGTGTCTCCGTGGTTAACTTAAAATAAAATCCTCGTGCAACGCTCTATTAAACTCATAGCGTTTGCCTAAAATCCAACGCCTAATTCCAAAGGAATTCAATATGTCAAAGAGTATTCAGGAACAACANCTTCAAAATGCCCCTACGGAGCGGTTTGATGCGAGTTCGAAACGTCTTATTAATTGTGCACAGGTTGATGTGAATCAGCTGATGCCTTTGAAGTATCATTGGGCTTGGGAGCATTATATTAATGGTTGTGCGAATCATTGGATGCCTACTGAAGTTCCGATGAATAAAGATATTGAAATCTGGAAATCGAACAAGCTTTCTGCCGACGAGCGACTCGTCATCATGAGAAACCTGGGTTTCTTTTCAACGGCTGAATCGCTGGTTGGCAACAACCTGGTACTGGCGATTTTCAAGCATGTCACGAATGCTGAATGCCGGCAGTATCTGCTTCGTCAAGCGATGGAAGAAGCCGTTCACTCTCATACTTTTTTGTATGTTGTGGACAGTCTTGGCTTGGATGAAAGCGAAATCTTCAACATGTATCACGAAGTCCCCTCGATTGCTCAAAAAGATGAGTTCGAGATGAAGCTGACTGCCGAGGTGCTTAGCGATGATTTCTCGACTGATACCCTGGAAGGGATGCAGACGTTTCTGAAAAACCTGATTGGTTATTACATCATCATGGAAGGGATTTTCTTCTATACAGGATTTGTAATGATTCTCTCGTTTCATCGTCGTAACCTGATGACCGGGATCGGCGAGCAGTTCCAATACATTTTGCGGGACGAAACCATTCACCTGAATTTTGGAATCGATTTGATTAACGGTATCAANGCCGAAAACCCTGAAATTTGGACTGACGAATTCCAAGCACAAATTGTTGACTTGGTCAAAGAAGCTGTTGAACTGGAAATTACTTACTCCAGCGATTGCCTGCCTCGTGGTGTGCTGGGGTTGAACGGCAATCTGTTCCGCGAATACGTGCAACACATTGCTGATCGCCGCCTGGAACGAATTGGCCTGCCAACATTATTTGGTTCCAGCAATCCGTTCCCTTGGATGAGCGAAACAATGGACCTGTCGAAGGAAAAGAACTTCTTCGAAACCCGCGTGACCGAATACCAAACCGGTGGCACATTAACCTGGGAATAATGCAGTTGAGTCTCTATAGGAAATCGGAGACTTTCCAGTTGCATTTTTGAGGATGCCTCAATCAAAAAAGCAGGCCAGGTTCATTGTGAACCTGGCCTGCTTTTTATGTTGTATGGCCTGGTTCCGAGCAAAGATATATTGCGAGTTCCAAGCAGAGGCTGCCCGGAATTATTTTTTGTAGGGAACTTTCATTAGTTCAGGCACAGGGTTAAACGGGGCGAACCACGTGCCGTTATCGCTAGGGAGCTTAAGTGGTCTAGGTAGCATGACACGTGTGCCGTCTCTGGTATCCGTTTCCCATCTCGCAGTGAATTTTTTGATAACCTGTCGAATCCTGGGGTCACTGGCACTGTTGAAACTGCCGACCGTCACAATCGATTTTTTCCGGTCATGAAAAACATACGCATCCATCTTTTCTTGTTCTCGTAATACTCGCATGACTTGCCAAGCCTGATCAGCTGCATTTTCAAGCCCGGTTGTAAGCTTCCGGTTGAAATTTCTTCCTGATTGTGCTGAAAGTTGTGTAACGGAATTTCCATAGAAAGATGCGACTACAACGGTGTATTTCCCGGGGTTATCCAGCAGGGAATACTCGTAATGAGAATTGAAGTTGATCACCACCGGATCTCGTTGCATCCCCTTGACTTCTTCCGCGTTAAGCATCGGATTTACAGTCAGGAAGGCACCGCTTAATGGACCTGGTTGACCGGGAGTTGGCTTGTAGATGCCGTCTTCATTAAAGCACTTGGGTTTGTTTTTCTTAATCCAGTCCAGCGTTCTTCTTGCCAGTTTTTCTTTCCCTTCAGGAGAATTGTAGTTTCCTGCAAGAACACAGATTTCAGAATCGAGTTCATATTTTCGTATCACTTGCTGCTGGTAGCGATCAATAGTTTTGATCGATTCCAAACTTTGCTTGCGCCAGAATGTGTAAGCAGGAATCCCCTTTTGGCGTAGTTCGTAAACCAATGATTGGGCCGCTTCTTCTGGCCCCATGCCCTCGGCTTTGAGTTCTGGAGGTGGAGCGCTAAACACAGCGACCATGATCATCCACGGGCCATGTTTTTTGGTGAGAAAGTATTCTTTTCCTTTGACGGCTTCAATTTTTCCAGCGTTTGCTTGATGTGGAATCAGCAAGCTGGCAGTGATTGCAATCAGAAATAATTTGGTCAAGGTACGCATGAAAGACTCCAGTTTTCTCAAAACTCAACTTTGAGGAATCCTGCCTGAAGACCACACACAAGTGATGTAAATTCACCGAACTGTAGGCTTCGTTGGAAGGGAAATTTTTGGAAGGGGAGGTTTGACAGGCAGCAGGAAACTGCCTGTCGGATGCGTGGTATATCAGCTTGATCATTTTTCGTCCAGAGGCCATTTATTTCCAAGAATTTCTCTCTGAATTGATGTTAATTCTACAATTCCCTTTTCAGCCAGCTCCAATTGAAGGTTGAGTTGTTCTCGGGAAAACGTTTTTTGTTCTGCGGTNCCTTGGATTTCCACGAAATTTCCATCGCCCGTCATTACAACATTCAGATCGACCTCTGCGGTACTATCTTCGGAGTAATCCAGATCGAGCAGCGGTTCGCCCTTGCAAATCCCCACGCTGACAGCAGCAAGAGATCCAAGTAGGATTTTACTTGGATCACAACCGGAGTCCTGCTGTTTGAGCCAATCTAAGGCTTCGACCAACGCAATGAACCCGCCTGTGATTCCCAAAGTGCGTGTGCCTCCGTCGGCTTCGAGGACGTCACAATCAATGGTGATCGTGCGTGGTCCCAAAGCTTCGAAATCGACCACGGCTCGCAAGGAACGTCCGATCAATCGCTGGATTTCAGAGGAGCGTCCATCGATCTTTCCGCGTTCTCGTCGTTTTCGGGGGCTCGTGCTTCCTGGCAGCATGCTGTATTCAGCCGTCACCCAACCGGTCGGGTTTTCGTCATGCTTTTTCCAAGGCGGCACCCCTTCATCAATGCTTGCGGTGCATAACAACGTTGTGCGACCCGCTTTGATATAAATCGAACCAGGGCTTGAGCCTGTGAATTCTCGTTGAACAGAAATCGGACGCAACTGATCCGCAGATCGACCATCTTGACGCATAGGAATATTCCAATATTGATGCAAATTATTAGCTGGACAGCACTTCAAAAATCGAATTTCGAGATTAACTCGTTGCACTAACAGGGTCAATAGCCGATCAAATCCACTGTTCAGTTGTAGCATTATCTCGTTGTTATCGACGGTGTACTGTGTTGCAAATGAATTGAGCCATGACTAGCNTGCATGCTTAAATACATGTCAATGGATGACTCCACAGATAATAAACGACAATTCAAGAGGATGAGCAACACATGGCAACGAACCAACCTGATGCAATTTCTGCAAACGCAAATCGACTCCTTTGGGCAGGATTCACAGCAATTCTTGCAGCCGGAGTGGGCTTTGCTATTCGTGGAGGAATTTTTGATAACTGGGGCGGCGAATACGGATTTACGAATCTTGAATTAGGTCAAATCGGTGGAGCAGGTTTCACTGGATTTTGCTTCGGTATTTTTATCGGCGGTCTTGTTGTCGATAAAATCGGCTACGGTAAATTGGTTGCGGTAGCTTTTTTACTCCATATCGCTTCGGCATTTGTCACATTTATGCCAGCTGCTGAGATGCCTAAAGAGGAAGTTTATAACTTCCTGTTCTGGGGAATGTTCCTGTTTGCACTCGCCAATGGAACCTTGGAGGCGGTTGCTAATCCCTTGATTTCAACTCTGTTTCCTACCAAGCGAACTCACTATTTGAATATCCTTCATGCGAGTTGGCCGGCAGGAATGATTTTGGGCGGTGTACTTGGCTGGGTACTTGATGATTATTACGGGGTTCACTGGAAATATCAGTTGGCGTTCTATCTGGTTCCAACCGTCGTTTATGGCTTCATGTTCCTGGGGCAGAAATTCCCACAATCTGAAGCGTCTGAAAAAGGGCTCACCCTGGCTGAAATGTTCAAAGATGTCGGCCTGGTTGGTGGAGCGGTCGCCTGCTTTATGCTGGCTCTTTTCTTTGCCAGTGTATGTGGTCCAATGTTCCCCGATTCCTCAATGGGAAACTACATCGGATACGGCATCGGTGGCGTACTGTTAATCGCGATTGCGTTGCTGACCAATTTCTCTTTAGGTGCCTGGTTGATCTTTGTGTTGTTTGTCACACACGCATTAGTTGGTGCTGTGGAATTAGGAACAGATGGCTGGATTCAAAATATTACCGGAAATATTTTGAGCTCCTCTGAAGGAAAAATGCTCTTCATTTACACCTCAGCCATTATGTTCTTTCTCCGATTCTGTGCAGACTTTATTGAGAAGAAGCTCGGGCTTTCTCCAATTGGAATTTTACTGGTCTGTTCTGTCCTGGCATGTGTTGGCCTGAACCTTGCCAGCGGCATTACCACTTTTGCTGGGGCATTGTTCGCATTGGGGATTTATGCTGTCGGTAAAACATTCTTCTGGCCTACGATGCTGGCGGTAATTGGTGACCGCTTCCCGCGTACCGGTGCAGTGGCAATGAGTATCATGGGTGGTATCGGAATGATGTCAGCCGGTTTGATCGGTTCAGCTGGTTTAGGCTATGCAAAAGACCGCTATGCCGGAGAAGCTTTACAGCAAGCAAATGCTGAAGTTTGCGAAGAATACAAATCCGAGGCTCCAAGCCAGTTCCTTGTCTTTAAAGAAGTCCATGGATTAGATGGATCAAAGGTTGATGAAGCAGGCAAAGCTGAAAACCCAACAGAGGATCAAATACTTGTTAGCGAATCCAGCATCACCGGGGATCGCAATACGTTGGTTGCCGACTCGTTCATACCCGGCATCATGGCTGTGATTTACCTGCTTCTGTTCTTCTACTTCAAAGCAATCGGTGGATACAAAACCGTTCACTTAGCGGGCAGTACCGCAGAAGTGTTTGATAAGAATGATGAAGTCATTCCCGCCCACGAAGGTGGAAACGGTGATGGTGACGCATCTAAGTCTTGATGATGTCTTGAACTTCAAATGAATTCAAAGCCCTTGGAATCCAACTTTCCAGGGGCTTTTTTATTGATTGAAACTTGCCTTGTTTTATAAGTGACAAGAAAGCCCAGATGCCTGAGATGAATAAGAAAATCTGCATTGTTGGTGCTTCTGCTCGGGCGGCTTGTTGGTCGGCTGTGCGGGCTGGGCTGGAGCCTTGCGCTTTTGATTACTTTCAGGATCTGGACTTTCCGACCGGCTGCGATGTACGATTGATTTCAAAAGATGAGGATGCTTCTTTCCCTCAATCCCCCAGCCGGCAACACATTCCCTGCTTGCCCGTGGGAGGTTGGGAAAACGAACCGGAGACGATGCAGCAACTGGAATCGCAGTTTTTGTTGTGGAATACTTCGCCTGCAATGACAAAGCGATCCAGAGATCCCTCTTTGATTCAGCAAATTTTACGTGAACACAACTTGCCCAATCTGCAAGTTCGTAAACCATCAGATGATTTGAACAAGGAACAATGGATAAGAAAGCCTCTGCTTGGAACCGGAGGCATCGGCATCTCGCGAGTTGCAGACACAGCCGTTGAATCTGATCAGCTGGAATATGATCAGCAATTCATTTCGGGAGAATCTTATTCAGCGATCTTTTTTGCAACGCGTTCTGGCAAGATGAATTTGCTGGGTATCTCATCGCAGCTGATTGGCAGTGACGAATTGCCTCAGCGACCATTCGCATACATTGGTTCCATTGGCCCGGTATTTAGTGGAGGTGACAAACAGGCCAGAGCCATGCAAGCCACATTAAAAGACATGGCTAATGCATTGAGTACGCAAATCAAATTCTACGGACTGGTTGGCTTTGATTTTATTGTTTCGCACGGAGATCCTTACCTGACAGAGATCAATCCTCGGTACTGTGCATCAATCGAAGTTCTGGAACTTGCATTACAGGAATCGTTCTTGAGTTACTTCAACACCGAAAAAATCAACACCAAAGAAATCGATCCGGAATCTGTTGAGATCGAGAGTGACACGCAACCTCAAAAAGTTGGCAAGGCAATTCTTTATGCTCCTCGGGATTTTCAGCTTCCTGAAAACTGGGACTGGAATTGGTTTGCAATTCAACAAAAGAAAAAAACGTGGGAGTACAGTCAGTGGGTCGTGCCAACGGTCAGCGACTTACCCGCGGCTGGAACCAGCTTTACAACTGATGATCCCATTTGCACTGTTTGGACACAGCAGGTAAGCGAGCAACAATGTCGCCTGGAACTTCGGAAACTAAAAGAACGCCTGAAAGAATCTTTGAATCTTTGATTGATTTTACATTGTGAGCGGAGCACAGACATTCCTGTCTGTGTGTCATTTGAGCCTGCCTTCATTCCAGGCAGACAAGAATGTCTACCCTCCGCTGGCAATGTCTTTTGAATTCACAAAGGTTCCCGTAAATCAAATCATCCCGGCTGAACTTCGAATTAGAGGGTGTCCCTTTTCAATCTGGCTTTCATTATTGTATAAAGGAACCAGCGTGAATTGCCCAATTGACCTTAATTAATCAAGGATAACGTGATGAGCCAAAATAATTCCCGTCGTGGATTTCTCAAAAACTCTGCATTGGCAGCAGGGACAGCCGCGACGATGCCTTACTGGTTTACGAGCCAAAGTGCATCGGCCAATGTTTCTGCCAATGAACGACCAGTGCTGGGATGTATCGGCACCGGTTCGCGCTGGGGAGCAGTTGGGCCAAACGCGATGAAGTTCGCAGATTGTGCAGCTGTTTGCGATGTTGATGCCAATCATGCGGGTAAAGGAAAAGAAAGAGTTCAAAAAGCACAAGGAACCGAACGCAATATCGATGTCTATGAAGATTATCGCAAAGTTCTCGACCGAGACGATATCGACATTGTCACGATTGTGACTCCTGACCATTGGCATTCCAAAATTGCCATCGAAGCGATGCAGGCAGGGAAAGATATCTACTGCGAAAAACCGTTGACGCTGACCATTGATGAAGGTAAGAAAATTATCCAGGTTTTGAAAAAGACCGGGAGAGTTTTTCAGGTCGGAACTCAACAGCGAACCGAAATGAACCAAATGTTTTTGAAGGCGGTTGCGATCATTCGAGCAGGTCGCATCGGCACAGTCAAAAAAGTGACCTGTGCAATCGGCGGATCATCAGCCAGCGGATCTCTTCCAATCGTCGATGTTCCTAAGGGACTCAACTGGGAGAAATGGCTGGGGCAGGCGCCGTTGGTTGATTATCGATTCAAAGAAGGCGGACACTGGGGGAATAGCCGATGTCATTACGAATTCCGCTGGTGGTACGAATACTCTGGCGGAAAAATGACGGACTGGGGTGCTCACCATATCGATATTGCACAGTGGGCCATCGAACAAAACGGCGTTGCCCAGGGGCCTGTTTCTATCGAACCGATTGCGGCAGTCCATCCGGTGCCGTTCCAGAATGGTTCACCAACTTTGGATGATCAATACAACGCAGCTTTAACGTTTGACGTCAAAGCGATATTCTCCAACGGCGTGGAAATGAGCATTCGGGATCAAGCCGATGATCTTGGATTTAGTAACGGAATTCTGTTTGAAGGAACCAAAGGGAACCTGTTCGTCAACCGAGGAAAACTGACAGGCAAAGCGGTCGAAGAATTGAAAGAAAATCCGTTGCCTGAAGGGGCCATCGAAAAACTGTACGGCAGCAAGCCAACTTCGCACATGCAGAACTTTATTGAATGCGTGAAGTCTCGTGAACTGCCCATTTCTGATGTCTACTCACATCATCGAGCGATGACAACTTGCCACCTGGCAAACATTGCGATTCGTCTAGACCGCAAACTGCAATGGGATCCCAAAACCGAGCAGATCGTCGGCGATGAAGACGCCAACAAATGGCAAACCCGCGAACAACGCAAAGGGTACGAAATCGAAGTGTGATCAATACAGATTCCCGGGTCAGTTTGGCCCAGGTGATCTGATTGGTTAACACCCCCGGCTCGCCGATACCATTATTCTTGCACCTAATCTCTAGAATCCATCTTCAATGACTGCAACTGACCTCGGATTAAATCACGAACTCCTGACCGATCTGTTTCCGCAACCGGAATCTGCTGACCAGTGGGAACAATACCTTTTATCTGATGAGCAGTTGCTGCAATATAAAGAAAAAGGTTACGTCCACGGAATTCGGTTGCTCGATGATCGTCAAGTTGAAACGCTGAGGCACGAGCTATCTGAGATGGTCGATCCTGAACATGACGGGCATCAGTTTTTCTACGAATATCATAGCAACGAATCGAGCAACGAAAATTCGACGCTGTTTCATGCACTGGGAGCTTGGCGGGTCAGACCTGCTTACCATGATATTCTGTGGAATCCTGCTTTCCAGATGGTTGCTTATCAATTGCTCGGTGCGGGTGTTCGATTGTTTCACGATCAGCTCTTCAGCAAACCTGCCAAACATGGTGGCGTTGTCGCCTGGCATCAAGATTATTCCTACTGGACGTGGACAACGCCGATGTCTCATCTGACGTGCTGGATGGGGCTGGACGATGCAGATACTGAAAACGGCTGCATGTACTACATTCCCGGCAGTCATCATTGGGGCTTGCTCGACAAAATCGATTTGGGGGGAGACATGGAAGGCATCCGCGAATTATTGACTCCCGAGCAAATCGACGATTTTGATCAACGTATTCCGATTGAAGTCAAAAAAGGAGAAGCCAGTTTTCACCACCCGCTTCTGATGCATGGCTCTTACGAAAACAAATCAGAACGATCTCGACGAGCGACGCTGATTAACGTCTTCGCAGACGGTGTCATTTCCAATCGTAAAGACGATGTGCAACCTGGTTCCGATAATTATCCACAGGTTCCATCTGGAGAAAAAATGCAAGGGGACTACTACCCGCTACTGTTAGACCCGCAAAAAAACTTCGGCTCCTTCATCGATTCGATTCACACGATCAACGACGTGTAAAACAACCTGAATTAGTCGATCCCGAGAAGAACGATTCTGCATCAGGTGCCCAGGTGATACAGAATCGAATGTCTATATTCCTTGAAACGGAAAGTAAACATTTCCTGCTTTCTGTCGCGGCTCGGGGTTACTGTCTGGTAACGGTTGTTGCGCTGACATATAATGTGAAATGAATTTGATACGCAAATTGCTGATGTGCTGTGGTTCTGTTTTGAATCTCTAAGGAACTGAAACATGCTGAAATTTGAAAGTAAGAGCCGTTCGCATCAATGTGGTGGTGGAGCAACCAGACGCGATTTTTTGCAGGTAGGAACGCTGGGAGCAGTTGGTTTCAGTTACAGCCTGGCTGAGTGCATGGCTGCTGAGGCCGCCATGGCTAAGACGAATGATGACCGCGCCTGTATCAAGATTTTCAATCTGGGTGCACCGAGTCATATCGATTTGTTCGACATGAAGCCCGAAGCTGCCTCGGAGGTGCGTGGGCCATTTAAGCCGATCGATACCGCGTCGCCAGAAATT
>JAESQE010000296.1 GCA_016765335.1 Planctomycetaceae bacterium | reverse complement strand
TTTCGCAAGTTTGCCGCATTGTGCAAATTCCTGCATTTTTGGCGCGTCAAACGGATCTCATTCAAGCCACCGCGATTGCAACAGCAAAGCATGGCAGCATCATCAATGTGAAAAAGCCACAGTTTATTGCGCCGCAGGATATGTCACACATCATCCGCAAATGTGAGGAATCAGGGCAATCCAATGTGTTGGCGACCGAGCGGGGAACCACGTTTGGGTATGGTCATTTAGTCAACGACATGCAGGCGATTCCCACGTTAAAACAGATGGGATGCCCTGTTGTGTTTGATGCTACTCATAGTGTCCAGAAGCCGGGTGGCAAAACGACCGGCGGCAATCGAGAGATGGTTCCTTATTTGGCACGGGCAGCTGTGGCATGTGGTTGTGATGCGGTCTTCATTGAAACGCACCCTAATCCCGACCAGGCATTGAGTGATGGCCCGAATATGCTTCCCTTGAAGGATTTGAGAAAGCTCATCCAACAACTCGTGCAAATTCGCGTACTAGTAAATGAATGGGGATGTGCTTAGGAGTCTGATTTCATTAGATAGTTAGAATCTGTGAAAACTGGTGCCTTTTTGTACTGACCCGAGACTTATCATCTTATTTGTCTGTTTTCACGACTTGGCAAGCAGTAACTCAGTATAGATCAAGCAGGTTATTTCGACTTTCCTCTGATGTTTCCGACTTGGTCAACTCGAACAGGCTGGTATCCGCTTCCAATCCCGTCTACTTTATCTACTGTAGGATCTCACCATGTTTTAAGATCGCCAGCAGAATTATAAGGGGAGACATTTCTGTCTGCCTGGAAATGAATTCATGAGAAACAAGAATAGAATTTTTTGGTCATTCGTATTGCTGTTTTGTGGATACGAAAGTATTGCATTCTGTGCTGACCCCACGGCTACGCCGGTCAAATCGATTCGTGTTCAATCGGGTTTTCAAGTTGAACTGGTTCGCTCTGCCGGCAAGAACGAAAATTCCTGGATCAGCATGACGTTTGACAACAAGGGACGGCTGATCGTAGGGCTTGATGACAAGGGACTTGCGAGGCTGACATTGCACGCAGACCCTGCGAAAACGAAATTCGAAAGAATCGAAAACAAGTTGGTGCATTGCCGAGGCGTACTTTATGCTCATGATTCGCTTTATGTCAGTGCAACGAACAGCAAAGGTTTTTACCGACTAAAAGATACAACAGGTGATGATCAATTTGATCAAGTGCAACTGTTAACGAAATTAGATTATCGCAGCCGTTTTGGGCATGGGCATAATCAGATTGTACTTGGCCCCGACAACATGATTTATTTAGTCGTGGGTAATGATGTCGCGTTTCCTGAAGGAACATCTCCGACATCTGCTTATCGCAATCCACACCATGATTTACTGCTGCCCAATCCTCACGATGGCGATCCGGATGATCGTGTCGGCTACATTTTGCGGACCGATGCACAAGGGAAGAAATGGGATATAGTTGCTGGTGGTTTCCGAAATCAAGTTGATATGGCTTTTGATTCGGAAGGGGAAATGTTTACTTATGACGCAGATATGGAATGGGATGTCGGACAGCCGTGGTACCGACCGACTCGTATCAATCATATTGTCTCAGGTGGCGAATACGGCTGGCGATGGGGGACCGGGAAATGGCCCGTGTACTATCAGGACAGTTTGCCTTCCACGCTAGATCTTGGTTTGGGTTCACCAACTGGCATGCTGTTTGGCACCGAAAGTAATTTTCCTGCTCGCTTCAAAAAGGCAATGTACATTGCCGATTGGCAAAATGGTCGAATTCTGCTGGTCGATTTGATTCCACAGGGGGCCAGTTACGGAGCACAATACGAAGTCTTTCTTGAAGGCGGACCATTGAATGTTTGCGATATGCAGTTTGGTCCCGATGGCGCACTCTACTTCATCACCGGTGGTCGTGGTTCGCAGTCGGGCCTGTATCGTGTGAGTCCAACAACAAAACAGAATTCAAAATCAACTGCACCTGTAATTAACAGTCAAGTCGAAAAGCAATCTTTGGATGCACGCAAGCAAAGACGTGAAATCGAACGATATCACGTCCAAAAAACTGGCGACATCAAAAGTCTCTGGAAGCATCTTCATAGCGAAGATCGCTGGTTACGTTTTGCAGCCCGGACCGCGATTGAAAACCAGGACGTTGCTCGGTGGCGAAACCTTGCATTACAAGAAACAGAAACAACAGCTGGTTTGGCTGGGCTGATTGCATTGTGCAGGCAGGGAGAATCAGCCGACCGGGATGCTGTGATCAAGGCATTGAACCGAATCGTCTTGGAAAACCTGAAGCAAGATCAACGCTTGGGATTGCTGCGTGCCTATCAATTATGCTTCATTCGGCTTGGACGCCCAAATTTGGAGCAAGCAAGTTTAATCAGTCAGCGACTTTCTCAAATCTATCCGCACGCTACAAACAGTGCGAATCATCTGCTTTGTGAAATCCTGGTCTATTTGAATAATGAAACAGTGGTAGAAAAAACGGTAGAGCTATTAAATAAGAATTCGACACAGGAAGAGCAAATCCGCGCGGCTCGTACTTTGATTTACGCCAAACAGGGCTGGGATAAAAAAACACAACGTGGTTTTCTCACTTGGCTGACGCATGCCCGAAAGTTTGGTGGCGGGAAACAAACAGCTGAACGAGTACAGGATATTCAAAATGATTTTCTGAATACATTAAGCGAACAGCAACAACTGGAATTTAGCAACAGTATCGCAAGTTTGAAGAAGCCCTTAATTGAAGAAGAAACGGTTCAGCAAAGACCAGTGATTCAACAATGGACGGTTAGTGATCTCGTACCGCACTTGAAAGCTGCCACATCCGGTCGATCTTATCAAAATGGAAGACAGGCACTGCTGGCTGCCAATTGTCTGAAGTGTCATCGGATCGGCTCTTCGGGCGCACAGATTGGTCCGGATCTGACTCAAGTAGGAAAACGTTTTGATGCTCTGGCCATCCTGGAATCAATAATTACCCCTTCAAAAATTATGGATCCTAAATACCTGCATACTGTTTATATTCTTAAAAGTGGAAAACTCGTGACTGGTCGCACTGTCGGTGTTAATGGCACGTCAATTACGGTCGAAGTCGATGCAATCAAGCAAACCAGTGTTCCGATTGCTCGCGATGAAATTGAAGAATCGTTACTTTCCAAAACATCGCCGATGCCTGCTCATTTAATCGACGTGCTTACTCGGGAAGAAATTCTCGACTTAATCGCTTTGCTTAGATCCGGCGGGAATCCAGAAGATGCTGCGTTTAAGAGGCAGAATAAAAAGTAATCCTTGGAATTGATGTTCCTCGATTTCTAAGAAACCATATTGATTTAATCTATATAAGGAACCTCTATCTAATTCAAAAGTCATTGCATGGCGGAGGGCAGACATTCTTGTCTGCCTTGAATGATTGCCTGCTCAAACGAAACAGACACAGAATGTCTGTGCCCCTTTTGAATTAATAGAGGTTCCCTTTTATAATCCCCTGAAATTCTATTCTCATTTGAAATGTGACCGCAGCTATGCTTTCTGTTTTATCTGAATGTCCTAAATTTATTCGCAGCCGAACTAGCATGTTGATTTGCTTCAGCTTGTTATTCGTGATCATCGGCTGTAGCCCCGAAAAAGAAATTGCACCACAAGATGAGCAGGACAAGTCTTCCGCTCGGGCACAACTGGTGAAGAAACGGCAATGCTCAAAGAACTTTGCCAATGTTCATCAAATTCTACGCCCTACTCCAGAGAATATGGACACCGAATTGCAGTCGGCTTTGTCTCTTTTGAATCAGTGGTACTCCAGTTGTGCAGAATGGTCTGACTACACAGTTTCTTCCCAGGAACCTGCAATTTTAGCTGTTCTGGATTCGGAAGAAATTAGTCATTTGAATCAACCGACAGCAAGTTTGCTTGAGATTCTGTATCTGCGAGATCAGTTACTGATGCGGGAAGTGATGCAGCATGTTGCTGATGGCGTCCCTACAGACATCGAGAAAATCAGGAATCTCTTCGACTATATTCAACGTAATATCACTTATGACCCGCTGCTGATTGATTCTAACCTTTTCAGTTTCTTACAGGCGAATTATCCTGATTCCGTTCCCAAGGAAGAATTTTCCAAGTTGTCGATCCCTCGGACATTGCAAGATGTCGTGCTCTCTGGAAGAGGTTCTGGTCAAGACCTGACCTGGTTGTTCGCTTCACTCATTCGACAACTTAATATTGATGCAATCATGGTTTCGCCAACTTCCCAGGAAACCGATATTAAAGTCCCTGCTTTGATACTTGTTCCTACTGGCAAAGAAATTCTTGTGTTTTGTCCCGCTGCTGGTTTGGAATTTCGTCCTAAAGATTCTTCGAAACGATCCGGCTGGTCTGTTGATGATTTGGCGAAAGATTTCAGTCAAATATTTGCGACTGTGTCCATCGATCCAGCACAAAACCAGAACGTGCTTTCAGCAATGNAACAGGCCAACTGGAATCAACCGAATGTTTCTTTTCCTTATAGTCNATTAAGAGTATCGCCTCGTAGCCAGGTTTTGCAGATTGAACTCGCTGGAGATTTAACTTGTGCAGTGTTCGAACCACTTCGAACCTTCGATGATGAACCAGGCTTGTTTGAAAGAACTTCCCCGGTGACAGATAAACTCTTTCCGGATGCTTCCATTAATCTTTGGAGTTATCCGTACCAAATGTACGAGGAAATTGTGAATGCTACCGATGCGGTTGATCAACTACGTAAGCTCTATCTTGCAACAATTAATAAAACAGTGGTAGCGATTCGCTCCAGCGTCGATCAGGCAGAGAATCGGACATTCACATCGAGCCTTGTTAAACGCATGCAGATATCGCGAATCAATCAAATCCTCGGCAAAGAAACCGAGGCAATTTCTTCATTCATGAAACTTCGCTTGCAGGACGGTGTTGCTGGCAGAGCCTCTAATGAGGTATCGGCTGCTGATATTGCGAGAGAAAACCTGTTGCGTTCTATGCAAATCGAAGATGCACAATATTGGAGTGCTCTTTGTCAGTTTGAAACTAAAAAATACCATACCTGTGCGGAAACACTTGTTAACTACCTTCAACGATACCCTCAAGGACGCTGGAAAAACAGTGCATTGGAGCTGCTTGCAGATTCTCAGGCAAACCGTCAGCAGTTCGATTCCGCAGTGGAAGTGCTTAGTCAAGCCCCGTTTTCTTCTCCACGCGAAGCCAGGAAACTACTCAAAATAAAGCATTGGGAAGAGCAGAATAAAAAATGAAATCCTTCGAAGAGATCCTCCTGTGAAACATCTTCTCAAGCACTGGTTTCTGTATCTGCTACTGATCGTGATCCCTGCCGGGATGGTTATTGGGCAGGCAAGCCCGGGTACCAGCAGTTTGATCACAACAACCGTGAAAACACAATGGGTTGTTTTTGCGGTTCTGTTTTGCATGTCTGTTACATTGAGTCTGAATAAACTAACTCAGACTGCAACTCGCCCCTGGGGAATTCTGACAGCGACTTCAATCAATGCGATTCTGTTTCCGTTGATCGTTTGGGGAATTGTCCTGCAGTTGCCTGCTTCTCCGTTTTCGGCTGGCTTGCTCATTATGGCAGCCGTCCCTTCCACTTTAGCCTCGGCTGCGGTGTGGACTCGAAAAGCTGGAGGAAACGATGCATTATCTTTAATGGTAACATTAATTTCAAATGGGCTTTGTTTTCTCGTGACGCCATTTTGGTTGTGGTTGATGCTGGGGAAATCTGCTCCATTAGATTCAAATGCCTTAGCAATTCGTTTGATGTTCATTGCGTTATTGCCGATGGTGCTGGGACAAATTGCTCGATTCTCTCGGCCGGCGAAGCAGTTTGCTGATCAATATCGTTCTCGAATTAGTATCGCAGCACAGATTGGAATTCTCTCTATCGTATTTGTAGGTGCAGTCCGTTCTGGACCCGAGTTACTCGGCAAGACCTCAGATTTCACAATCAGCTCTTTGGTTATCGTCTGGCTTGTCTGCTTGTTTATTCATCTGTTGTTTTTAGCAATCAGCTGGTGGTCGGCCTTGATGATCAACTGCTCGCGGGAGGACGCCATCGGCGTGATGTTCTCAGGCAGCCAGAAAACGCTTCCGATTGCCATCGATTTAGCAACAGCTCCAATTTTACTGGCTTCCGGGATCTCATCATTAGCCATCATTCCCCCGCTACTTTACCACGCAACACAATTGATCGTAGATACTCTGGTCATAGAAAAGCTCGAAAAGAAACCGAAACCCGCTGAATGACTCTGAGTTTGTTCAGGCCTTTTGTTTTCTGATTTGACTACGAAATACCGAACTGTTATCCTAGTCTCAGTGATGTTTTTCTCAGTGATGTTTTTCTCAGCGAAGAATTTCACTAACAACAAAACGGGATGTGGCGCAGCCTGGTAGCGCGCTTGACTGGGGGTCAAGAGGTCGCAGGTTCAATTCCTGTCATCCCGACTTGAATTATAGGGTTTTGTGAGTAGCAAGAGCTTGGTAGACAGTAACGGCGTCATTTTCCGAACTGTTCCATGATGGTTGCTGCTTTACTTAGGTCGTCTGGAATCCAGTGGGAATAGACTCTTAGGGTCGTCTCAATGTTAGCGTGCCCTAGTATTGATGAAACAACTTTAATCTGCACTCCTCGCCTCAGCATCTCGGTTGCTGCTGTATGTCTGGCGTGGTGGAATCCTCGGTATGGAATCTTTAGTCGATTCAATAGTGGCTGCCAATGACGGTTCCTAAAGTTGCTCTGTCTCAGAATCGTTCCTCGCTCGTAAAGAGGAATCCAAGATCAGCACACTTTTCTTTCTTTATGGCTTCGATGCGGTCCTTGATTGCTCCCAGGCAGGACTTTGTCAGTGGCACGGTCCTTTTCCCAGCCGATGTTTTAGTCTCCTTCAGATGTTGCCCGGTGGCCTCGGAAGAAGAACGCACAATCCTGATCAGCTTGTTTTTGATATCGATGTCCTCAATGCGAATCCCGAACATTTCCCCCTGTCTCAGCCCGGTGGAAAATGCAAGAATGAAGAGAGCGTACAATCGATTGTCTTTGCGGTCCTTCAATATCGCACGAACCTCAGCCTCAGTGAATGGAACGATTTCTTTTTGCTGAACTCTGGGCCTTTGGACTGAAGTGCATGGATTGGACGCAATGAGAGACAGGCGGACGGCGTGAGCCATGCAGGAGCTGAGAAAAGCGAAGCATCTTTG
>JAESQE010000295.1 GCA_016765335.1 Planctomycetaceae bacterium | reverse complement strand
GTATTCCGCATGGAAACCGCATTGCTGGGTTACGTAAAAACTAACCCAGCCTTATAGTATCTCCTGAGGGAGGTCGTGAGGTCGCTGGGGTGGGGAGTGGGATTTTCAATCTTCCCGTCTCTCAGAACCAGCGATGAAGCCGAACGAGCGCATTTCTTTTCCTTTTTTGCTCGCGAGACAACTCTTTGCTGGTCATACTTAAGCAAAAGCACGCATCACTCGGTTACGAATAACCCAGCCGATCGCCTTAACGATTGAACGTAGAGTTTCGAACCGAGTGATGCCTTTGAAAACAAAACGAATCACTCCAGATGCTGACGCAACAACGTCTCATTCTATAAGGTTTTCGAGTGTTTCAAAGAGGCGTGCTCTTTTTACTCTTCCCTTTGACTCTAGCAGGAGGTTGTCATGAATGCAAAATCAAACACGGCCCAGCCGATGCTTTTTATCGGAATTGACTGGGCGGACAAAGAACATGCTCTATGGAATATTCATGGTTGGTGATTTCAATTTTTCTTTGAGAGTCGATCCAGTACGTTGCGGGTGATTTTTTCTACTTGGGGGTCTTTTCCTCTTAGGCCGTGGGCCCAGTCTGTTGAGCCGGTGGTGAAGACGGTGCCGCCGTTTGTGTAGACGCCGAGCACTGCGGCTCCGATGCGGTCTTTGGGGAAGCGGTCGTACCATAAGCTGTCGCCGGGTGCCCATTTGGCGGGGCAGGTACCTAAAATCGTGAACGATTTCGGAGTGCCATCGCTATGGGTTGGAGAAGGTAAGCCGTCTTCCCATCGCATTTCACAGCCGTCACATTCGTAGCCGACAATTGTGTCCTGGCTGCCAAATTTGGAATCTTTCTTCAGATCAGTTCCTTTGAAAACCCAGTGGTCGGGACGATGAACTTTGTAGGCTCCGTCCCCATCCATAAACTGTCCATGACTTTTATGATATCCACCCCACAGGAATCCCACACCGGTCATTTCGTTTTCTGGACGTCCTACCAGATGATGGCCCCACAATGTTCCCAGTAGTTTGGGGTCTTCGGTACGATAAAATGGATCGAGAACATACTTCTGTTTCCAGCACGTTAATGCGCGGCCCGCATCTTCGCTACGCACTTGCCAACAGCAGGTGTTTCCGCTGAAAAAAGCCACGTTGCCACCCTTGGCGATGAATGCTTCCAGGTTGTCTCGCATAATTGAAGACCAGTATTCGTCATGTCCAACGCTAAGCACCAAGTTATAGTGTGGCAAGATTTCCGGATGAAATTCCAGGTCGCTGTTGGCTGCGTAGTCGAGCGTGTAACCGTTCGATTCAGCCCAACGCACAAAATGGACCTCCCAGCTATTAAACTGCGAGGAGATCGGGCGATCAAACGAAACGCGATGTCCCTGGATGCCATCACGATCATGATACGAATACAAACTGTGCCCACCCCAGTTGGTGTAAGCGTTGTAGGTATTGGTCGAAAGTTGTAACAGGATTTTCGTATCACTTCCCGGATTCGTAGCACGCACAATGAAAAACAGCGATCCGGATGCCGTCTTGTTGCTTTCGTCTTTGACGCTCAAAGTGGCCTGATAGTAGCCACTTTTCCAGTTGGCAGGTACTTTTAATTGAAATGTCGCAGGCCAGCTGCAGCCATCCGAGGATGCGCGAGCAGGGATGGGATGCACACCGCCGCTGGCGATATCGTCTTTGTCCCAGACTTTCACGTTAGGGGCACCGACACGTTCAATGACCATCGAAACGGTTTGACCTGCGGTGGAAAGATGAAATGAGATTTCCTCTCCTGCCACATAGCTCAGCTCGTTGGTGTACCCCATCACTGAAAGAGGTGCAGACTCAGCAACTCGGGCCATACCATCCAGACTGATGAATAACATCGCAAGACAAAAACAGTAATTTCGAAACAGGGGCAACATTCGCAAATTCCTTCGTTGGAAAGTGATATGGTGTAGTTATTGATTTTGTTGTAACCAATTGTAATTGTCAGATTCGTAGGCTGGTGTTGAGGGACGAAACCCAGCGGATGTATCTTCGGATTCTAAGTTTTCTGGGATCGAATGAAATGGCAGCCTGCATTGCTGGGTTACGTAAAAACTAACCCAGCCTACAAAAAAGACTCACTCGCTGGTGTTTGGGGCTGGTGTTTGTTGTGAAATTAATCGGGAGATTTCCGTTACTTCATCGTGTTGTCTTTGAGTGGTTTGCCGTTGGTTGTCAAGATCTGGAAGTGGTGGAACCCTGCGTTCATGCCGGAGTATTTCCAGACGACTTTTTTGTCACGGGTGATTTCGAACAGTTTTACTTGATTCCCGCTGGCGTGATAACTGGCAATGACAGTGTTGCCGTTGGGTAATCTTTGGGCTCCGCAGGCGTCGTCGAAGAGTTTTTCTCCCAGGTCGTCGTTAGTAACACTCCAGATGATTTTTCCATCGGCATCCACTTCGATGATTCGATTCCCATTCGTGCAAGCAATGACCGTGTTTCCATTTTTGAGACGGATCGCAGTGAATGGCCAGTCTCTTTTGACACGGCCCCGGTCGTCTGTAGGGAATGTTTTGATAACATTTCCCGTTTTGAAGTCGTACTCTTTAACTGCAAAATCGAGCAGGTGCGGTGCGATGTAATTTCCATTGGGNAGCACTCGCAGCATCCGGGTTTGCATATGTGCGTTTGCTTTCTGGCATTGCAAAGGCATCGTTTTGATGATTTTTCCTTGGCGATTGATCGTGATAGCTCGGGGCTGTGGACCCAGTTCAGCGACAAGTAGGTTTCCATCGTCAAGCGGGATTACTGTGCTGATTTCTTTTTGCTGACCTTTGTATTGGAAAACGATCTTCTTGGTTTCACGTTCCACTTCGACAACGCCCCCATTGGGAAAATCTTTGGTTCCATACAAAGCCAGCAGCACGTTGCCATTCGGCAGAACCCAACCATCACTGGCAGNCATGTCAAACTTCCATTCCACTTTTCCCTCTTCGTTAACAATAACGGTCTTGTTCGCTTTGCCAACTCCCAAAAAGGAATGCCGAATTTCAGATGCATTTGCAAACTGAATCGAGAAGAACGTCAAGGCAACAATAGCCAGGAGAGAAGCATTGATTCGCAATGAGAAAAATCTTTGATGTGCTGAGTTGACGACAGGATTTTGCATGACTTGGTTGGCTCCCAGAAATTGGTTACTGTATATTGTGTATGTCAATCAGTTTATTTGTGTCGGGCTGGATTTACAATCNACAAGATGAAGAAGATTTTATTCTGGTGGTTTTGATGATCTATTAATGACCTATTTTGATGAACTTACTCTGAAACCTGAATGTCTAGCTAGAATTGGATCGAACCTATGAGTAGAGGTGCCAGTATTTTATTAGGATTAGGGACTGGGTTTTGCTCTTTCTTTTTCTTTGTTATTGCACAAGCTGCTGCTTCGGGAATGAGGAGCAGCTCTTTTGGTTTTTATTTATAGATTACCGGTGGGATTTATGAAGCAGGTTGAAACAGAGCGTAAGCAAGTTGCCCGTGGTTGGTGGATACTGGGATCGAGTTTTGTGGCGATGCTTGTTGTGCTGGCAATCGCTGCGCTGCCGTTTGTGCAGAACTACCGGGCGATTAAGCATTTTGAATCTATTCCAGGTAACAAGGTTGTTAGCCTGGGGGGGACCAAAGTTGTTATGAAGGGGCCTGTCAGTATTACGACTGAGCCTGGGTATTTTCTGAAAATGGTGCCTGTGAAGTGGCAGGACTGGCTTTATGAAACTCTGGGGGAGGACAGGCTGCTTGCATTTGAGACAGTTACGCAACTCTATCTGAATAAACCTGCGGACCGTGATGAGGATCTAAAATACCTGAAAGGATTTAGGGATCTCAAATTGCTCAATCTTTTTGGTAGTCAAATTAGTGATGCCGGCTTGAAACATCTCAGCGGGTTGACGAGTCTTGAAAATCTAGGACTCAACAAAGTTCAAGTAAGCGATGCTGGACTCAGTGAGTTAAGCAGACTCACGAATTTAAAGAAACTTTCCCTCGGCGACACACAGGTAACCGATGCGGGACTGGTCCACCTGGAAACGCTGGAGCACTTGAAAACTCTCAATCTCTCTGCCACGAAAGTAAGCGGAGTCGGCATGATTCATTTAAAAAGTTTATTGAACCTGACTGATTTGTTTCTCTTTGATACACAAATAAGTGACGCGGGACTGGCCCATCTAAAAAGTCTATTGGCCCTCGAAACCCTCTATCTAAATAATACCCAAGTGAGTGATGCTGGGATGAGCCATTTGAAGGGGCTTACGAATCTGAACGAACTTTGGCTTGGAAATACACAAGTTAGTGATGCCGGTTTGAGCTACTTGGCAGGACTTACGAATATGGAATGTCTCGCACTAGATAACACACACGTCAGCGATGCCGGGCTGCGTCACTTGAAAGGCCTTGTTAATCTGGAAATTCTCTTGCTACATGGCACGCAGGTGACATCAACAGGAGTTGGACTATTAGAAGCCGAACTTCCCGACTGCAAGATCGTAGTTCTCTCTTGGAGACGCTAATCATGAAACGAACGATTTATTCTTCTACACGCCTTCGTGGTGGCTGTGGTCTACTGCGACGGCGCAGTCTTTGTAGGAGGGTTGTTTGGAGTAGGGGTCGAATACGGCGTCGGTTAATTTGTTGACTGCTTCGTAGTGCATGGGGATGAAAATTTGTCCGCGTTGCACCGCGTTGGTCAGGAAGGCCTGACAGCGAAGGCTGCCGCGTTGGGAAGAGATCGTGACCCATCCATTCTGTGAAATGCCCCGAGCTTTGGCGTCGGCTGGGTTGATCTCGGTAAAGATTTTATTCGGATACAGTTTTTTCAGCACCGCTGAATTACGGGTTCTGGTTTGAGTGTGCCACTGGGAAGCAGAGCCTCGTCCGGTGAGCAGAATAAACGGATACTTTTTGCTCGGCGGTTCAGATAACCCGCGCGGAGCTTCAAACAGAAACTTGGCTTTCTGGTCTTTGGTATAGAACTTGCCATCTTCGAAGAGACGCCTTTGATTGTCTGTGTTTGGGTTTTGTGCAGGGTAGGGCCATTGGATGCCGCCTTGCTGGTCGATCATTCGGTAATCTTCAATTCCTGAAAAATCACACGGCTGGCCTGCACTGCATTGCTTGAGAATTTGAAAGACTGCTTCTGGAAATTCCCACTGTTTGAACATCTCGCTGCATCCCCAGTAATGGGCAACCAGTTTGAAGATGTTGAAATCCGAAAGAGCTTCGCCGGGAGCTTTACGGACTTTTTTGATCAAGCCGATACGACGTTCCGAATTAATGAATGATCCGGACTTTTCACCCCAACCGGCAGCTGGCAGTACCAGATCCGCCAGTTTAGCCGTTGCGGTATTGGAATACATATCTTGCACAACCAGAAAATCCAGGCGATCCAGAATGTCTTTGGTTTGACCTTGATTGATCCACGAATGAGCAGGATTAGTGCAGATGACCCACAGCCCTTTGATTTTTCCTTTGAGGATTCCATCCATGATTTCGTNGTAAGCGAAACTGTTTTCTTTGGGGATTTGCTCCGGTTTAATGTTCAAAATGGCTGCGATTTTTTTGCGGTGTTCAGGGTTCGTGAAATCATGACCGCCCAGCAAATTCGTTGTATTGCTAAATAACCTCGAACCCATCGCGTTGCATTGACCGGTAATCGAATTCGCTCCGGTACCCGGTTTTCCGATGTTGCCTGTCATCAATGCCAGGTTGATGATCGCCTGGGCGGTGCGGACTCCCTGATAACTTTGATTGACCCCCCATGGTCCACCAGAATGAGACCCGTTTTCCGGAGTGAATCGTCTGTGCAAAGTCGAGAATCTGGTCAGCTTCCAGACCGGTTTGCTCGACGACACGTTCCAGGGTGTAATCTTTAACGTATTGTTCGAATTCAGAAAACTCGTTTGTGTGCTGTTCGATAAACTGACGATCAATCCACTCATTGTCGATTAAGATTTTTGCAATACCGTAAAGTAAGGCCATGTCGGATTTGGGAGCAATTGCTAAGTGATCGGTAGCAGACATTGCTGTTTCGGTCATGCGGGGATCGATGACAACAATTTTAGGATCGTGCGGATTTCGCATCACACGTTCCCATAAAATCGGATGGGCAATGCACAGGTTGCTTCCGATGAGGATGATCGTGTCTGATTCTTCAAAATCCTGATACGTATAAGGCGGAGCATCGAAACCGAAGGATTGCTTGTACGCGACAACTGCACTGGCCATGCACTGTCTTGTGTTTCCGTCACCATGTTTCATCCCCATGCCGAATTTTGCCAACGCACCCAAGAAGGCCATTTCCTCAAAAGGGATTTGTCCGGTACTCAAAAACGCAACGGAATCGTTCCCGTGCTTGCTTTGAATTTCCTTGAACCGGTTGGTGAATTCTGACATCGCGGTCCCCCAATCTACCGGGGTGAGATGTCCATGTTTGTTCTTTAATAGCGGTTGGGTGGCTCGGTCCGGGCTATCCAAAACGGTAAGAGCTTCCCAACCTTTCGGGCAGGCCATCCCCAGATTGACNGGGTAANTTGTTTTGGGAGAGAGGTTGATCGCTTCTTTGTTTTGCAGNTGCAAATTCAAGCCGCAGCCTGTTCCGCAATATCCGCATACGGACGTCGTTGTCGCATCAGGTTTTTTGTCTGAGGGTACTTGCCCCAAGCCGAAGGAACCTGGCTTGCGTAAAAGTTCGCGGGTCAGCGGTCCTTGTTTTTGATGCAGAATCGTTTTGAGAGCATCGGGCAGCGGTAACGATTCAATGAAATGTGTCATTAGCGAATCCCTCCAGGCATACGGGCAGTTGCGACAGCTGCAAAAAAGAGATAGCGTTCCAGAAGTTCTCCCACGAGACTGGCGACAAATATCATNGAGACCAGCACGGCAAGGACAAANNCGTTGTANTCGGGGCTTTGCAANTGGTTNAGCACCATAAATGGCAAAGCGATCCCGCCGAGAAACCCGCTGGCAAATCGTGGCAAAGTAATATTTGAAAGCGGTCCAGTCATCAATAACGCTGATCGTTTCATGGGAGTATTCCGCAGATTCGTCAGGTTCTTGAAGATACTGATTTCAAAGCTGAGTTTCGCAGCTGAGATGATCATAATTGCTTGAGTTAATCGGATGCCTTGTTGTTCAATCAGTTGTGTCGCAGCTGTTGATTCTGTCCACAATCCCAGCAGTACAATCGAAAGCCACGTTGCGGTCATTCCGAGTAGCGATGCTGTGAGGAAGAAGCGAATCATCGAATGACTGAAGTTCCAGAATTCTCGTTTGGTGAAAACATAAAGCATCACTGAGCAGAAAATCCCCGCTGCCCCGGAAAGCATCACTCCCCAGCTTAATGCAGGCAAAAATATCTGAAAGTTGGCAGGTACCCACGGGGAATCTGTCGGTAACCAGCAAAGTAGAGCAAAAAGAGCTGCTAATTTTGCAAACAGCCCAAAAGCAACAATCTCCCGACTGAGCCACGAATGACGCAGGCCAATAACTGCTCGGAACGCATACAGTGGGCGTCCTAAATGCATTGTACTCGAAGCTAATGCTAACAATCCAAACATTAATGCACTGGTCGCCTGGATTGGTCGAAAGGAGGCAATGACTGTCTCGCTGAGTGACAAATTCAGAATATGCCCGACAACAAATGCTCCCACGGAAAGTTGTGTCAGCACGAGCATAATAATCAGAGGCAAGTGCGGGTGCTGCGGGCTGACGGAATAGTAGTCAGCCGGAAGCATGTTTCTGGGAAAGACGCGTTTGGTTTTGTAGGTGGTAGTCGGGAATGTGAGATGCGGTTCTGGTGCAGCAGGCAGAAAAGGATCTGCTTCTGCATCTTCGATCACGCGATCCACATCGACAACTTTGATTGCAATCGCTTCATGCGGGCACGCTTGAACGCAAGCAGGAGCCTCGCCGACTGCAAGCCTGTCGCTGCACATATCACATTTGCGAACTATTCCTTTGGAGAGCTGATATTTGGGGACATCGTAAGGGCAAGCCAATGTACAATACTGGCAGCCAAAACATTGATCATCCAGATGAATTACGATGCCAGTTTCCGGATTCTTTTCGTATGCATCAACCGGGCAGGCAGACATACACGCTGGTTCCAGGCAATGATGACACGCTGTTGTGACGTGCTGCATGACTGGGTTATGTGGTGTTCCGCCGATAAGTAACCCGACATCACGCCAGGTTTCCTGATCGTCTAAACCGTTCATCGCATGGCAGCCCACAACGCAAGCTTTGCAGCCCGAGCAACGATCTAAATCGACCTCAAAAGCGTATTGCTGGCCTTTACCAGGTGGTGTCACCGGAAGCAATTTGGAATAGTATTTCGATTGAGCTGGGAAGTCTTCTTCATCGTGAACCTGCGAAAACTGTTCCACGGCTGTTAATTGCTGTTGATCTTGCAACAGTAAATCAATCAAGCCACCGCCATTGTTGAATGTCGCTTCAATGGATGATGTGCCAAGTCGGTTCTCGGTATCAGATTCTGCTGTATTGGAACTCATAACTGGTTTGAAGTTCGTAATTTCAGGAGATGAATTTTGTGTTGTTTTTTACTGTTAAGAAAACCGGCGACTAGCGTCTTGCCGCTCACGGGAATAACAAATTACGAGGCTGAAACCAATTCTTTTGTGTTGGCGTGCTTTTCTGCCGAGGCTGCCACATGATCGGAACAGTGCGTAGCCAATTTGCATCCGATTTCAGTTGCCAACTGTTGATCTAAAATATTTGTCGAAGGAAGATTGAGGAATACCTTGCCTGCTTCGATTTTAACTTCAAAGGTCTGGATTTTGTATTCTTCGCCTTGCAAAGATTCTCCCGTTTCCAGCGAGAAGTTCTTTTTGTGCAGTGGGCAGGAAATTTTGGGTGTCCCTTGCTGATCACCGATAATGGCACGCGAAAGCACAAATGCTTTTTTGTGCGGACACATGTTCTGAGTTGCGTACCACTCCTTTTTAGAAGCAAAGTTGAACACCGCGATCTGTACTTTGCCGTATTTTATGGTTGACCCTCCATCGATAGGAAAGTCGGATTCCATTCCGACTTGAATCCATTCGAGTTGGTCTTTTTCCTGTTCATGCTCTGCGAAGGATCTTCCATCGAGCATGCGGAAATTTTCGAGATCGACAAATTCGTTTTGCCAATCAGCAGGGCGTGACTGACTTCGCTCGGAAACGAATTCAATGGTTGGTTCTGTTTGCTCGGTGTTCATGAACTGGCGGAAGAATTTACGTTTTTCCGGATCTTTAACCACCGCTGCCCATTCGCATTGGTAGGTATCAACCAGATGTTGCATGCGTTGGTCAAGTTCATCACAAATTCCGAGTTTGTCTTCGATGACGACTTCTCGCAGATGTTCGATCCCACCTTCGAGCTTATCCAGCCAGGCTGATGTTCGCATTAATTTGTCAGCTGTGGTGATATAGTACATCAAAAATCGATCGATGTATTTGATGGCGGTTTCTTCATCGAGATCTCCAACCAGTAAATCTGCATGTCTTGGTTTGGTTCCGCCGTTTCCGCAGACGTAAAGATTGTATCCGTTTTCTGTAGCAATGAGTCCGAAATCTTTGGATCGTGCCTCTGCACATTCGCGAGTACAACCAGAGACAGCAGACTTTAATTTATGCGGTGAGCGAATTCC
The DNA here is from genome assembly GCA_016765335.1 of Planctomycetaceae bacterium. Taxonomy (GTDB): domain Bacteria; phylum Planctomycetota; class Planctomycetia; order Planctomycetales; family Planctomycetaceae; genus Rubinisphaera. The sequence goes on along the minus strand of JAESQE010000295.1, from coordinate 13,647 downwards.
TTTGTATCTGTTTTCGATCCGGATCGCAAAACCGACTGAGTTTTGGACGCCGTATCTGCACCAGGTCGAACCGACACAACTTTTGACAGTTCGAAGTGCTTTGCCGTAAGCGTGACCACTTTCAAAACCTTCTTCAACCAGGCGTTCCCAGATTTCAGGCAGCTGGTGAGCTTCTGCACCGAATAAATCGACACGTTGCCCGCCAGTGATTTTCGTGTAAAGACCGTACTTTTTACCTATTTCTCCGATGACAATTAGTTTCTCGGGAGTGATTTCTCCCCCAGGGATTCGTGGGACAATCGAATAAGTGCCTCCCCGTTGAATGTTAGCCAGGAATCGGTCATTCGTATCCTGTAATGTATGATGTGAATCATCAAGCACGTTTTCGTTCCACAGACTAGCCAGGATTGATGCAATCGCTGGTTTACATAGTTCGCAGCCGTGGCCTTTGCCGTGTTTTTCGATGACTTGGTTGAATGTTTTGTATTGCTTGGTTTTGATGATCGCAAACATTTCGGTGCGAGAAAACTCAAAGTGTTCGCAAAGATGATTCGTAACCGTGACGCCAGCTTTTTTCATTTCTAAATTAAACAGGTCAGTAACCAGCGGCATGCATCCGGCGCAGCCTGATCCGGCTTTGGTGCAGGTTTTGACTGCGGAGACAGAATCTAAACCTTGATCAGAAATTGCTTGGCAGATGGCTCCTTTGGTGACATTGTTACAGGAACAAATCTGAGCTTCATCGGGCATCGTATCCAAATCGCCCAGCGGTGCACCGCCAGCTTTTCCGAGGATCAATTCGTGCGGAGCACAGGGTAGGTCGGAATCACCTTTTGCCATGATGGAAAGCATGCCGTAGTCAGAAGAATCCCCGACAAGCATACCACCAATTAATCTTTTACCATCTTTGCTGAAGACCAGTTTTTTGTAGATCCCGTCAATAGGATCGTTGTAGGCAATTGCTTGAGAAACTTCCGGGCTTGCCTGATAATTGCCGAAGCTGGCAACTTCGATTCCCATCAATTTCAGTTTAGTCGATAAGTCAGTTCCATTAAATTGTTTGTCGCCACCGGTTAAGTTCGCGGCCAGCGTTTCTGCCATTTCGTAACCAGGAGCAACCAATCCGTAAATCATCCCGCCATGTAAGGCCGCTTCCCCGATGCAGAATATTTCAGGATCACTGGTTTGCAGATGATCATTGACGAGTACTCCGCCTCTTTCGCCAACTTCTAATCCCGATTCGCGAGCCAGTTCATCACGAGGTCGAATCCCGGTAGAAACGACAATCAAGTCGATATCAAGAATGTTATCTTCAGAAAACTGAATTCCGGTGACTTTTCCGTTACCCAGAATGGCTTCGGTGTTTGCATTCAGGTGGACTGTGGTGCCAAGTGCTTCAATTTCTGAGACAAGAATATCAGAACCGTCTTGATCGATCTGCTGAGGCATCAACTGTGGGTTACGCTCAATAACGTGAGTTTCGAGTCCCAGGTCCATGACAGCTTTAGCGGCTTCGAGTCCCAGTAAACCGCCACCAAGTACAGCTGCTGTTTTAGAATTTGCGCCGTATTCAATAATACGCTTTAAATCTTCAATGGTTCGATAAACGAAAACTCCCTTTTTGTCGATCCCAGGCACTGGAGGCACAAATGGATAAGAGCCGGTCGCGATGACAACTTTGTCGTATCGAATCTTAACGCCCTTGCTGGATGTGACTTGAAGATTCTTTCGATCAATCATTGAAGCTCGATCACCGAGATGCAATTCAATGCCCTGTTCTTCGTACCACTCCATGCGAGCCAGCATCAGCTTTTCTGCATCGCGGTGAGCAAAGAACGATGTCAAACCAACACGGTCGTAGGCAGCACGAGGTTCTTCACAAAATGTGACGATTCGGTATTGCTTGTTTCGATCAAATTCGATCAGCTTTTCACAAAAGCGAAGCCCAACCATTCCATTGCCAATCACGACAATTGTTTCACGTTGTTGGTTTGAAGTATTCATGCTCATCGCCTGTTTAATATATCTTTGTACTAACCAAGGGAAGTACCTGGCTTTGGTCTAATTGACAACTCTTGACAACAACTCTCCAATTCCTATTACGTAGGCATCAGAGACAATTCTTCAGCAGGTTCTGGTTTTTCGGCTGGGGTGACCAAGTCTGGTCGGGCAGCTTCTTCTTCCTCGGGGCTAAACCTGATGGCAAATGCAAGGAATGAGCAAACAGTGATTAGCGAGCCAAGAATGAAAAATGCGGTTGGCCAGTTGATTGCAGAGGATTTGAAGAGGAAGCCAGCAGCCACTGCTCCAGCATTTCCGCCTGCTCCAACAATCCCCGCAACCGAACCGAGTGCTTTTTTGTTGATAAAGGGAACCACAGAAAAAGTTGCACCTTCTGACATTTGCACAAACAGACTGAACAGGATGAGGGCCGGGATCGCAGCCACTAAGACTGTCATCTGGGAAAAGAACATCAGGAAAATACCTTCGAAGAACAGCGTGATGAATAACCACTTGACTCGACCAGACAGTCCCCAGACTTTCCCAAATCGATCTCCAAATGCACCGCCTAATGTTCGAGCAAAGAGGTTCATCAAACCAAACAGACTGGCAATCAGCCCAGCGGTTCCGATCGCTTTGACGGTATCCATGTTTTTGAATTCTTCGAAGTAATCCAAAAAGTAGAGTGCAGCGACATTGTTAATCGTTAATTCAATTCCAAAGCACGATCCATAGATAAGGAATAACGTCCAGACTCGGAAATCTTTGCAGGCTGCTAAAAATCCACCATCAGATGTTTTACGAGCGGGCATCTTTCCTTGAGCTTTCAGGTCTGCAAAGTTTCCTTCTGGGGTGTCTTGTGTCAGGAAGTAGTAAGCGACACCAGTGATTGCGCAAACTAGACCAGCAAAAAACATGGCTGCTCGCCATCCAATCGCTTCCGAGAAACCGAACACTCCCACAAACATTGAAAGCACCAACGGCATGAGCATTTGAGTGAAACCGCCACCCATGTTCCCCCAGCCAGCAGAGGTGGCGTTAGCCGTTCCCACGCAATTGGGAGCAAACATAATTGAGGTGTGATACTGCGTAATAACAAACGAAGCACCGATGGCTCCGATGGCAATTCGAAATAACAGGAATGTCGTGAAGTCGTGAGCAAAACCGATACACATCACCGGGATTGAACAGACGATAAGCAGCCAGGTGTAACACAAACGAGGGCCAATTCGATCACACAGCCATCCGATGAATAAACGGGCCAGAACAGTGATCGCAACCGATCCGATGATGCACCAGCCAACTTGATCTTTTGTCAGCGACATTTCTTCTCGCACGATGACCATCAGCGGTGCGATGCCAAACCATGCAAAGAAGCATAGAAAGAATGCGAACCAGCTCATGTGGAAAGCTCGCATTTGTGGTGTCTTGATATCGAATAAGTTGATTCGAGTTGCTTTGCCGTTGATGTCCATCTCTTGGTTGCCTTTATCTCTTACTGGCTACTCATCTGAATGAAACGTGTTCGATCTCGGCGCATATTTTCCACGCAAAAATCTGCATCATTTTTTTCTGCTCATGCATTTCAAGCAGATAGGTCACAGAGTTCGTTACGGCTCGATCATTGAGCGCGTCGAAAATATAGATCTGCGTTATTTACTGAAATCGTTCCTTCGAAATACTGTTGTCAGATCAATGGTATCTGATCGGTAGTTGATTAGTTTGTTCAACCGAGGGAGTAACTACGCAAGGGGCGTGCCAGAATGAAATATTTCTGTGGAAAATCGGAAACCCCTGTATTTGTAGGGTCAGAAACGCACTCGCAGTGTTTGATGGATTCTTTGCGCATCAACTACGCATAGAACTTAGGCAGCAAGGTCACGATTGGAGCTGTTTCAAGTTTGCGATTTGCGTCATGGTAAGCGGGCGTTTTGTTGCATCTGCGAGGGTTTATCTGATACGATTGGCGTAAACCTATCTTTATTGTGTGCTGCTGTTATGAGTTGAGAGATTCAAAAGAATTTTCCTTCAAGGAATAAATAGTGATTATGAAAAAACAATTTTGTGTTGTGCTTGCCATGTTGATTGTTTGTGGCAGCTTTTCGTTTAAGGCAAATGCGGCTGAGCAGAAAAAGTATAATGTGCTTTTCATTATTTCCGACGATCTGACAGCGACTGCACTTTCCTGTTATGGCAACAAAGTTTGTCAAACCCCCAATATTGATCGCATTGCAGCTAAAGGAACGCGGTTTACTCGGGCGTATTGCCAGGGAACATTTTGTGGTCCTTCTCGGGCTTCGTTTATGAGTGGATATTATCCTCATGCGACCGGAGTGCTCAATTACATCAGCCCTAGAAAAGCGATTGGTGATCGAGAGACTTGGTCTCAGCACTTTAAGAATGCAGGATATTATTCTGCCAGGGTTAGTAAGATTTATCATATGGGTGTCCCTGGCGGGATTGAAGAAGGTTCTGATGGTGCAGACGATCCTGCTTCCTGGACCGAACGGTTCAATTCTCAAGGGCCAGAATGGAAAGCTCCCGGGGATGGCGAAACATTAGAGCGAAATCCTGATGGCAAACGGCCTGTTGTCGGGGGTAATACATTTGTTGTTGTTGAAGCAGATGGCGACGACTTGGTCCACTCTGATGGTAAAACGGCAGCCAAAGCTTGTGAACTGTTGAGAAAGCACAAGGATGAACCGTTCTTTCTGGGCGTTGGATTTGTGCGACCGCATGTCCCGTTTGTCGCACCGAGAAAGTATTACTCTGATTTTGCTTACGATGAAATGATCTTGCCGTTGAAGTACAAAAATGATTGGGACGATATCCCTAAAGCTGGGATCAATTACAAAACCAGCAAAAATATGCAGATGGATCTTCGTCGACAAAGAAAAGCAGTCGGTGGGTATTACGCATCAGTCGCATTTATGGATGCACAGGTTGGTAAGGTAATGAAGACCTTGAAAGAGCAGGGACTGGAAGATAACACGATTGTGATTTTCACCAGTGACCACGGTTATCATTTGGGAGAACACGACTTCTGGGCCAAGGTCAGCTTGCACGAAGAATCGGCAGCGGTCCCATTAATTATCAGTGTGCCCGGCAAGAAACCAGCTGTGTGTGATTCACTTGCAGAACTGCTTGATTTGTATCCAACGCTTTCTTCTTTGTGCGGGCTGGATGTTCCTGCTCGCCTTCAAGGAAAAAATATCTCTGCGATGCTGGACGATCCGACTTACAAGGTGCGTGATTTCGCATTCAGCATGAATGGGCAATGGAAGGGGTTTTTGTTACGCGAGGATAAATGGGCCTACATGCAGTACCACGAAGATGCTTCCCGAGGGATGGAATTGTTTGACATGGAAAAAGACCCTCAGCAGTACACCAACCTTGCAGAGAACCCCAAATACAGATCCGTTGTTGAAGGATTCAAGAAAAAACTGACTGCGAAAATGAAAGAAATTCGTGATAATGATCTCGGACTCAATTGAAACGAATCTCTGAAAATTGGTTCTCCCCCTTACGAAGGGGGAGTTAGAGGGGGTTTTTGAACTGTTTTTAATAACCAGACTGTATTCGAGAACCTCTGGGATTCAATTAATAGGGGTTCCCTTTAACTATTCTATTGACCGAATGATCTGTTCGTATGATGTTATTTCTTCGATCTACTTATTGTTTGTCTTGCAGCATCATTGCAGTGATTGCGATGTTGTCGAGCGTCTCCGTAGCGGCTGAGCCTGCGGATAAGGCAGAGCAGGTTTCAAAAGGTGATTTCTTCGAGAAGGAAGTTCGACCGCTATTAATCAGTGAATGCAATCATTGCCACGGCGAAAAAAAACAGTGGGCAGAACTTCGCCTGGATTCCAAAGCTGCGATGCTCAAAGGAGGAGAATCTGGTCCTGCGATTGTTCCTGGTAAACCGGAAGAAAGTTTGTTGATTTCTGCTGTTCGACGGGAAGGCTTCGAAATGCCTCCCAAAAAGGAATTGAACAAACGCCAGATTGCAGTGCTCACCCGCTGGATTCAAGAAGGGGCTTATTGGCCGGCTGATAGTAATCATCAAGTAAAAGTTGTGGCTGCTCAGAACCATTGGTCATTTCAACCTCGGGCCGCGGTTGTACCACCTGAAATGAACGACCCCTGGTGCTTGAATCCGGTTGATCAATTTGTGTTGAAGAAATTGACTGAGCAGAAAATGAAACCCGCACCTCGGGCGGATCGTCGAACGCTTATTAGACGAGCCTCCTACTCGCTCACGGGTTTGCCTCCTACTTATGAGCAAACCGAAATGTTTATCAATAATACGAGTGATGATGCTTACGCAAAGCTCGTTGATCGATTGCTCGATTCTCCCCAATACGGCGAACATTGGGCCCGACATTGGCTCGATGTTTCACGTTACGCTGATACAAAGGGATATGTCTTTGCTCGGGAAGAACGTTTCTTTGTGCATTCGTATTTGTATCGAAATTGGGTCATCAACGCGATGAATNCGGATCTGCCTTATGATCAGTTTTTGCTGATGCAGATTGCAGCTGATCTGGTTGAAGAGAGTCGCCCTGATGATCTGAGTGCAACTGGTTTCTTGAGCTTAGGGCGGCGATTTCTGGGCGTCCCTTACGATGTGATTGATGATCGTATTGATGTTGTCATGCGAGGAACAATGGGGCTGACTGTGGCTTGTGCAAGGTGCCACGATCATAAATACGATCCGATTCCTACTGCGGATTATTATTCCCTGGCTGGAGTGTTTGGAAACTGCACCGATGAGCTGACCTTTGTCTCGGAACCAGTACAGAAGACAAAGGCCTATTTAGCTTTTGAGGTCGAATTAAAAAAGAGAGAGCAACAACTCAAAGTTAAACTGCAAACATCTCGTAAAGAAGTCGCTGAGCATGTCCGGGATCGCACCGCACGTTACTTACAGGCTCAGTTGGAGCTTGAAAAATATCCGGATGAGACGTTCAATCAAGTCCTCACGAAGGAAGATATTCTTCCGGTATTTGTACATAACTGGAAAATTTATCTATCCAATGCAAAAGATCAGAGTGATCCAGTCTTTATGCATTGGCATCGCTTTGCTGAACTATCGCCCGAGCAGTTTACAGAATCAGCTTCTGAAATTTGCAAAGAACTTGCTCATCGCAGTCCGGTTGGAGTGAATCCGCTTGTTGCAGCTGAGTTTGTCGATCCTCCGAAGTCAATGAAGGATGTCGCATTACGTTATGGCAACCTCTTTCAGAAGACCAATCAGCAAGTCAAAGACACCGTTGCGGCTAATTCTAAAAACTCAGTTGAATTGACTGCTGTTTCGCAAGCCCTGAGTGATGTGATGCACAAACTGGGGTCTCCTTGTTTGATTCCTGAAGAATCAATTGCGAGCACTGAATATTATTTCGATATCGCGACAACAACTGAAATCTGGAAACTGCAAGGNGAAGTGGAACGCTGGTTGATTAATGCGAAAGTACCTATCCCGTATACCGTCGCTGTGCAAGATCGTGTTAAAATTCGGGAACAACGAATATTTAAACGGGGTGATCCTGTTTTGCAGGCAGAGCAAGTTCCTAGACAGTTTCCTGCGATTGTAGCTGGAGAAAATCGAAAGCCTTTTCGCAATGGCAGTGGGCGGCTTGAATTAGCTCAAGCGATTATCGATCCTCAAAATCCTTTGACATCTCGGGTTTGGGTCAATCGAATCTGGATGCATCATTTGGGAGAAGGATTGATAAGAACGCCCAGCGACTTCGGTGTGCGTGCTGGTTTACCTTCGCATCCTGAATTACTTGATTGGTTGGCGAATCAACTCATCGAAAAAGATTGGAGTACCAAGCAGGTGCATCGATTGATTCTTCTGAGTGCAACCTTTCAACAAAGTTCTAAGTTGCCTGAAGACCTCGTGATGCGAACTCAAGTTCTTCAGCAAGATCCCGAAAACAAGCTTTTGTGGAGAATGAATCCCAAGCGACTCACCTTTGAAGAATATCGTGACACGTTACTGGCAATTTCAGCGGAATTGNACCTGGAAATGGGATCGCGGGGCGGTAGTTTGTTATCCGAATCAAATCATAAACGTACCGTTTATTCGCTGGTTGATAGACAATTCTTACCGACGACGTTACGCATCTTTGATTTCGCGAATCCCGATTTACACATTTCTAAACGAAATCAGACAACCGTTCCCCAGCAGGCACTGTTCGGAATGAATCACCCGTTTGTAGCACAAAGGTCGCGGGCGATTGTTAATCGAGTCTCTGCTTCTAGGCCAGATCAAAAAGTGGATGAGGTTTTCCGCTTGATTTATAATCGCTTGCCCACTGTACAGCAAAAACAGGTTGCTTTAGAGTTTATCGCTGCTAGTGAACTGGATCGTAATAAGGCAGTTCCGTTGGAGACAAAAGCCTGGCAGTACGGCTGGGCCAAGTTGCTTCCCGAGTCTGGGAAAATTCAGGAATTCAAAGAATTGCCTCATTTTACGGGCACCGCTTGGCAAGGCAGTGAAAAATGGCCAGATGCAACACTCGGATGGGCGCAGCTGACCTCGAAAGGTGGACACCCTGGTAATGATCATCAGCACGTTGCAGTCAGACGCTGGGTTGTACCGTATTCTGGAACGTACAACATTTCATCAAAAGTTAATCATGAACCCCGCGTTGGGGATGGGATTCGCTGTTGGGTGATTTCAGGGGCAGGCAAAGTTCTTAAAAAGGCAGAAGTGCATCATCGAAGCGAATTATTCGAATTTGAACACCTTGAGATGCAAGCTGGAGATGTTCTTGATTTTGTCGTTGATATCAATGCTAATCTAAATAGCGATCAATACCTTTGGCCTGTTCGGATTGAACTCAAATCAGAGATTAAAGATTTGCGAATCGGAGGTCCGTTGTGGGATTCAAATCAGGATTTCAGAGGGCCAGCATCGAAAGATCTTACTCCCTGGGAGCAGTTGGCTCAGGTGCTGTTGATGGGCAATGAATTGATGTTTGTTGACTGAAATCGCATCAGATACTATCAAATAGATGAAACAAATTATGAAATACTCAGGTCAATTTCAAAGTCCGTTGTTAAGTCGTCGAGAAATGCTCGGTCGATCAGGCATGGGGATGGGAATGCTTGGATTGGCTGGATTGCTTGCAGAGGAGTCCAAAGCCGGGGCAGGGCAGCAAGTTGGTTTGCAGGCACGTAGCCCACATTTTCCGGGCAAAGCAAAACGCGTCATTCACTTTTTTCTCAACGGCGGCCCATCGCATGTTGATACCTTTGACCCGAAGCCTGCTCTTCAAAAGTACGCAGGTAAACCGGCTCCAATCAATTTAACGACCGAACGCAAAACTGGGAACGCATTTCCTTCTCCCTTTAAGTTCAAACGATACGGGGAAAGCGGTATTGAAGTCAGCGAGATCTTTGAAAAAACAGCTCAGCACATCGATGATATCGCGGTCATTCGTTCGATGTACGCAGAAGTTCCTAATCATGAACCCTCTTTGATGCTGATGAATTGCGGGGATTCGATACAACCGCGTCCCAGTGTTGGTTCGTGGGCATTGTATGGTTTGGGGTCAGAGAATCAGAATCTTCCAGGCTTCATCGTGATGTGTCCGGGGGGGATGCCAATTAAAGATGCTGAAAATTGGCAAGCCGGTTTTTTGCCCGGGATTTACCAGGGGACTCATATCGATCCGAATCGTGGCTCTGTAGATGCGATGATAGAAAATATCAGCAGCCCTCATGCTTCAATGACTACTCAAAGACGCCAGCTCGATTTACTTCAACGTTTCAATCGAGAGCATCAAAAAAGTCGATCTGATGATCAGCTCGAAGCAAGGATTCATTCTTTCGAACTCGCTTTTCGCATGCAAACCGAAGCAGCGGAAGCCTTTGATATTTCCAAAGAACCGAAACATATTCAACAGCAGTATGCAGTCGAAAGTGGAGTGCATGGAAAGCAAACTCTGATTGCTCGCAGGTTGCTTGAACGTGGCGTGCGCTATGTTCAACTTTGGCATGGGGCAGGGCAGCCTTGGGATAATCATGACAAAATCGAAGAGAATCATCGAAAGTTGGCTAAACAGATTGATCAACCGATATCTGCCTTGCTGGCAGACTTGAAAAACAGAGGCATGCTGGAAGATACACTTGTCATTTGGGGGGGCGAGTTTGGCAGGACTCCCACGGTTGAACTAAACGGTAAAACTGAACGGCTCGGTCGCGATCACAATCATTACGGTTTCAGTATGTGGATGGCTGGTGGCGGAATTAAGGGGGGGACCACCTACGGCAGCACCGACGAATTTGGCTTCAAGGCGGAAGAGAACCCAACGAGCTGCCACGATTTGCACGCAACCATCCAGCACCTTTTAGGGTTTGATCACGAGAAACTAACCTATCGCTATGCCGGACGGGATTTCCGTTTAACCGATGTGCATGGTCAGGTCATTCATGACATCCTTGCCTGATTATTTTTCCGCAAACAAATCAGAGCAGGATTTAAGGAAGTAGGATGGCGTGCTTGCACCCATCGTCGTGTGCCTGTTGATTCTCTAGAGACCCAAAAGCAGGCAAACTCTTTTTTCTCGGTGACCTCTGTGGCTCATTTTCTTCGTGTCTTTGAGGCTTTGTGNTTCAAGAACTAATTGCAACTGAACTCCTCGGGTTGCTTCGCAACACAGACAACCCTGAACGGGATTGTCTGTGCTACCCGGCTAAACCCCAACACGCTGGGTGAACCTGTCGATTGTCAATTCGATGAGCGAGAGTGATCGCTATGCCGACAGAACCACCCATCCTACAAGCTGAAGTCAAATTTGCCATCCAGTTTAATCAGATACCCAGCATCATTTGCTTGGCAGTTTAACACGTGCCATGTAGATGCTGGTCTTTCCTTCATGAGACGAGTAGTAGCTTACCCAAAGCTCATTGTTGTGGTAGACCATTCCGGGGTAGCTTGTGTCTCCACCGGAAGGTAGTGCAATAATTTCTTTCAGTTCTGCTTTATTGGGATCGAGCCACCAGAGTTTCGTTTTTGCTCCGCCTCTTAAGTCACGACCTGCAACAACAAAGCGACCATCTGGGAGTTTAATCATTTGGGGGCCGCCGACATACATTCCGAGTGATTTCCAGGACCACTGCGTATACGGCTTGCTGGATGTTCCAAGAAGGGCATCGTTGGGTTTACCATCTCGTCGAATTACGCATAATGCAGACCCATCTGATTCAAAGTGAATCGCTGTTTCATTTGCGTAGCCTGAAATATCAAATGCAGGAACAACGGTTTCAAACTTTTTTCCGTCTTCACTTTTGTAGAGGCGGGTTCCTCGCGGGGAAACTGTCTTGTAGCCGATGCCGTAGGCTGTCTTTTTGTTCCAGACGACTCTCCAGATCCAATAGTTAGGATCTCCGATGGGAATGGCTTCTGACCATTGATTTCCATCATCAGAATACCAGATGAATGACTGATGTTTTGCAGCTGCGGGTTGATGCAATGCGCCTGCTCCAGCAAGAACCAATTGCCCTTGTGGTGAAATAGCAATCTTCGCATCACGCAGATCGGCTGTCTTTGAGGTGACAAGCGAAGCTGCGGTCCATTGTTTTCCATCGGAAGAGCGTAGCACACGCAGTGCACCATCTGGAGAAACGTGTCCTTTGCCTTCCCGGAATACACAGTACCATTGATCTTTGAAACGGATTAAATCGGTAAAGGCATTGTGAGGGGCTTTGTCCCAGATCTTCTTCACTTCGATGATTTTAGCAGTTTTGGGCGGAGCAGCTTGAATTGGTTGCTGTTGAAACAGAACAGAAAATACAGAGCAGATTACAAAAGCGATTAATGGGGCACGGTTGAGCATTATTGATGAGTCCTTGTTGAATCCCGGTTTGCTGCGATCTATTTAGCATTGTCAGTGTTGTTGATACTGATATCTAATAGCCTACTTTTGAAGTAGTAATCAGTGCAAGTGGTACAGGCCAAAAAGTGGTATGAATTAAAGAATGAATATTGTGCATTCAGAATGAGAGATAGCGGGGAATAATTCAAGATTTTCAGACGAATTGTATTATTACTTAGTGCCCACGGTGGTGCTTTTTATTTTTCTTTCTACTAAGATGCACAACTAATCAAGTGAAATGCCGTTGCTTTGTTTTCATCATCTCGCTGACATCCTAAGTGTAAAGAAGATTCAATAATGAGACGCTCTCGTGTTCTGGATAATATTCAACAAGGTCTTCCCTCTTTTGGAGTGGCCTTACATCTGGCTTCTGCGTCTATGTATGAAATGACAAGCCTGCTTGGCTTTGATGCGATCTGGGTTGATATGGAGCATCATGGTTTGAGCTTAGAGCATGCAGAACAGCTCTTTCGAGCTTCTCGTGTTGGGGATATTGATATCGTTGCTCGGCCAGCCAAAGGGGAATTCATGCGGATGTCTCGGTTGCTGGAAATTGGAGCCACGGGGATTATGTATCCGCGATGCAATTCCGCTGAAGAGGCCGCTGAGGTTGTTAAGTGGGCAAAGTTCCCGCCGATGGGGCAGCGAGGCTGTGATGCAGCTGGCCCAGATGCATCGTATCAGTTGACACCCTTAAATGATTATTTGAAGCAGGCCAATGAACGAACATTTGTGATTATTCAAATCGAGGAAGCAGAGGCTGTTGATCGAGCTGAAGAAATTGCAGCTGTGCCCGGCGTGGATATGTTGATGCTTGGCCCTGGCGACTTTTCTATTCTTTCAGGTGTCCCCGGTCAGTTCGATCACCCGAAAGTTGTTGATGCTTTGGAACGGGTAGCCGCAGCTGCAACAAAAGCCGGGAAACACTGGGCTGCAACATGTGGTTCGCCTGAGATTATCCAGAAGATGGCTGATCGAGGGGGCAGTTTGATGTTTCATGGTTGTGATCAGGCTTTTGTCAAACAAGGGTTGGAGTCTGTTCGCGGTCAAATTGAAAAGAACACGGGCAGAAAGTTCAACACAGCAAACAATAGCTCCCTGTCAGAGGGGGAGTGATGTCGGATCACGAACATCATGTTTTGATTATTGGAGCTGGTTCGATTGGCGAAAGGCATCTGCGATGCTTTTTGAATACAGGGCGAGCAAAAGTATCGTTTGTTGAAGTGCGGGACGAACTGCGAGCAGAAATTGCAACGCGGTATTCCGATACCACAGCGTATTGTTCACTCGAAGCTGCCTTCGAAAAAACATCTGGGATTGATTGCGCAGTTGTTGCAACGCCTGCTCCTTTGCACGTACAGCAGGCAACGTTTTTGTTGAAGCAAGGACTGCACGTCCTGATCGAAAAACCGTTGAGCTTGAACTTGCAGGGAATTGATGAGCTGCTTCAAATCGCAGAAAATTCAGGCCAAGTGGCGGCTGTTGCTTATGTGTATCGGGCACATCCGGTTCTTGGTCAGATGCGAGAAGCATTGCATTCAGGTCGGTATGGGAAGCCTGTCGAATTGATTGTTTCTTGCGGACAGAACTTTCCGACTTATCGTCCTGCGTATCGCGAAACTTATTATCGATCACGAGAAACGGGTGGCGGAGCCATTCAGGATGCTTTGACGCATATGATTAATGCAAGTCAGTGGCTTGTCGGGGATGTTTCACGTGTTGTCGCTGATGCAGAGCATTTGGTTTTAGACGGCGTTGA
>JAESQE010000294.1 GCA_016765335.1 Planctomycetaceae bacterium | reverse complement strand
TAGCTGTGGTTTACGGGGAATGGCTGCTCGGATACACTGTCGGTACACGTTTCCACCCTCGGAGTGCAGCTGTGGTTTACGGGGAATGGCTGCTCGGATACACTGGGCAGACAAAGACACTTGGGCTTCTGTTGGCTGTGGTTTACGGGGAATGGCTGCTCGGATACACTAATAACAAGTTGAACATCTGTAGAAATAGTGCTGTGGTTTACGGGGAATGGCTGCTCGGATACACTTCTTTCGACGTAACCTGAAGATTTGAAAGCAGTTCTGTGAAAACTGTTTTCAAAAAAGAGTGAGTTGAGATGGCGGAGATTCCGCTTTAGTTTTCTTTTTTCCATAAAAGACATCCATTTTTCCAAATTGCCTATCAGTGACCATCAGCAGTCGAACATGACCGGGACTGGGAAGTTTTTGGCAAAGGCGTCCTCGAAGCGTTTTGGCTGATTCTTCACTGGGGCAGTAACGGGCATAGACGGAGTATTGTAGCATAGAAAACCCCTGCTTAAGGAGAAGATTGCGAAACTGGGACGATTTTTTCCTTTGTGTTTTCGTTTTGACTGGTAAGTCGAACATTGCAAAAATCCACATTCCTCGATACCCCGATAAGACAAATTCACGACGTGGCATGACAGATCATCCTTTCTGGTAGCTCTAGTTTCCTGGCTTCTCCTGCAAAAACATCGTTCAGCGATTGAGCGGTGCGAGTTATAGAATCGAACAGAGTACGAGAATGTCCCCCAAATTCGAGGCGACCGGTCAAGCAAGCCAGAAGATGCTGCCTGGTATCACGATCAAACTCCGAGTCAACGCCATATTCGATAACGTGCTGCGCAACTGTGTGATCAACGATCACCCGAAATGGTTCCATCAAGTCATCTGCCAGACAGAACGGGTTGTATTTGTTGTGATGATGTATCCCAATAGAGGGATGTAAACCTGAAGCACAAATGGCCCGAGCAGTGATTGCCCTTAAAACGGCATAGCCATAATTGAGCAATCGATTTTGATCCAGTGCTGCCCGGTCTCTTCGAAACGAATTGCTTCCAAAAATGATCGTCCAATATTTCCTGGCTGCCCGAGCTTCGATATTCTGTGGATCTCCAGATTTCACTAAAGGTATCAAAGGTCGCAGACCGTAATCATTTTCAAAAAGAGCTTCCAAAAGTTCCGCCTGGGCTGAAATCTTGGCACGCACAACTTGCTTCCAAATACGTTTGCGCAAAGGCTGGCTTGCTGCTGATTGATTGGAAAAACGTTCTGACTGAATGTAATTCCCTTGAATTGGAAGAAGCATACCATTGGGAAGACGACGTTCATCACAGGTAATGAAAATACCACCTGCTGATGCCAGACCTGAAAGGACAGCTTGCGTGTAACTGACCTGAGGGTGCGAGACAATTAAGACAGCCAGATCTGATAGCGGGATCGTAACTGGCTGTTGAGAACTTCCCGGATCGATGACAAGTTGGTCTAAGCGAACCTTGAGCCTGACCGGAGTTTCCGAGATATCCAGAATGCGATGATTCATCTGTTGTGGTCTTTCTACAATCAGAACAAACCGACAACCTCCTGTCAGAACCTTTTCCGTGCCATTNCAAGCAATTCGAAACACCATCGTGGCATGAATAATGTGCAGTATCAAGTGTTTTTTTGCTTCTGAAGAAAAATAGCCATCGTCGAAAACTCAATCATTCGCAGGAATAATTTCCCCTAAAGGGGTTACCCGAACTTTTCTTGCGTTACGTTTTCGTAGCTTATCTGTCGATGTAATTCGGTTCCCAAATGCACCACCAATTCGATCAGCTTTTTCGGGATTAGCTTGCCAATGTCCCCACAGTTGGATTTCAGATTCTGAAAAACTCGAGACACGATAGAGGATTCTTTCCCCGTTTTCTCCATCGAGTTCGAGATAGTCGTTGGCGCAAATGGAAAAGAGGAATTGTTTCTCTGGTCCCCAGTCACGTTGAAAGACTTTTTCACCTGCTGCACGTGCTTGTTTACTTAAACGTCGATTGGCTTCCATGCGAGTGACCACGTGATGCTCCCATTTTTCGTTGCCCTTTTTATCACGGGTGAGAACCACAATGGCATGATGATTGGAACCTTTACCAGAGAGCACATTTCTTTTCCGTACGCCTTTACCAATGGTGCGAGGATTACCCGAAATTTGAATTCGAACTTTATGAATAGGGATTTTCTCGTTGGATTTCGTAACCAGAAAGGGGTGATTCTTTGCTTCTGCAAAGACCTTAGCTTCCTTAGCTCCAAGTTGCCTCAGCTTTTCCTTGATACATTCTTTGATATGTGGATCAACAATTTTTTCGATTTCCCCTTTGGAAAGGTTCGCAATCGGTTTTCGAATTCGATAAGAATCTTTTCCATTTTCATCGTGATGTGCTTTGCTGTAANTGGAGCCAGCTTCAAGCGGCCCAGCAAGTTTCCGTTTCGGTTGATGGTAAACTTTGATATCTTCAATGACCGAAGTGACCGATGGGACAAATTTATTCCATGGTGCCTGGACCGAGGCAAACATGCGTCTGGAGCCTTGATCGGAAGCTTTCTGTGCAGCATCGGAGAGTTTTTGAACCATTCCAACATCTGTTAGGGCGATAACAAGAGCATCAATTGCGTGATGCCTATGATCATCACGGTTTTTCTTGTTTCCACCTAACAGGCTTTCAAGTTGCCATTCTCTGCGAAGATGAGCTGTGATTCCACCAGCTGATGCTTGAACCCTGAGGATTCCCTGAGAATCGCAGCGTCCTCCATAAAACAACCCAAGGTATTCGGCAGCTAATACCGAGTTGTAGCGAGTGTCGTTAAGTTGCCGGGAGACAAATCCATCGGGTACTTTTTCGGTTAAAAATCGATCTAATTTGACTCTGGCGATGGGGCCATCAAAAGCACGTACTCTTCCCAGAATTTCATTCCATTTGGCTTCATCGTGGTGGTAGACATGAAATGGCAGTTGGTCTTTTTTGACGTGCCTGTTCTCATGACTATAGCAGAGAGTTTTATTGATATACGAGTTGTCAAGATATCGTCTGGGAAAAATGTGTTCGACATCAAATTGAGATTCCGAACCCAGAAGAGTTCTCATTTCAATCCCTTTGCCTGTGTAAGGACATGTCCAATGGCATTCTTCTGCAAGCAGCACTTTTTCGATATCCCAGCGAGAAGGGTATTCGATTTTCATTTCGTCGAAAATTTTCTTTTTGGCTGCTAAGCGTTTTTTTTCATTCTCCCTGTTTTTATCGGAAATGTTCTTACGCTCTTTTCGAGATCGCTTTAAATCCCGAGCAGTTTCAATCCTAACATAGGTTGGGATTCCGTACTCACGAATAATATTATTAACAATTCTTCGCAGTTCTGTCATAGCTTTTGAAACCGCAGGGTTGCGTAGNTCAGGGAATGTTTTTTCCACAGGAGGCAGTTTGCTGAATTTTTCACCAGCTTCAAACGATTCAGGATAGATTTCTTTCCTGGCAGTGGAATAAGGCATTCCTGATCGCATTGCATCTGAAAGTTTTTCGAGTGCAATTTTGGANTGGCTTGCATATCCCTGCTCTAAAGTTACTTCAGAGATCTGCCTGGCTTGCTCAGTGTCGAGTCCCCAGTGTTTTTTTGCATGCCGAACAAGCGATTCTTCTTTTTCGAAGTGCAACAGATCATACACAATATCATCTTGTTGCTGGGGGTTCATAGAATCCCATTGATCACCAAAGATTGGGATTATTTTTGCTCGGGTACGATTCCCGATCATCTGCTTTTCTCCCCCTTCCTCGATGCTGAATTTTGTTTTTCTCGGAAAACCGAATAATTTGCGGATTGATGCATAAGTCAATGCCTCAGCATCTTGGAGTTCCTTATAAAGAATCTCTCTNTCAGAGATTGTTAATGGGCGAGTGTTGAGATTTGGCTCAACAAGGATCAGGTGATTCATCGCTTGCAAAATGCGAAATTCCTGGACGATGGGTAATGCCAAATCTGCTTTTCTTTTCCCCGGCTCCAATTCACATTTTCCGATCAGACCTTTCTGAGATTTTAATGGCCTCTGGTAAAAGATCGCTTTGTAGATTTCACGTTTCACTTGAGGCGTCAAGCAATCATGATGAGTAGATTGTTCATCCCAAATTTTATTGAATTCCTCAATATACATTGCCCTGGCTGTCCAGCGTTTTCGAATCCGAGTCTCAATGGGAGAAAGCGTTGCAAAATATTGTCCCAGGGTTTGTCCGTTCATCTCCTGTCGAAGAGTATTTATACCGTCTTTAACGACTCCCTTGCTTTCCTTCTTTTTCTCTACATCTTTCTTACTATCCTCNTCCCCATTCTCAGAAACTGAAGTATCTGTTTTTCGATTGCTAAGATATCCTCTTCTTTGTCCCATGTGGTACAACGCTCGACCGAGTTCATGCAATGTCACTGGTTCACTGGCAGCTAAAGCCCGAAGCCTGTACGGCAGAAGTTGAGCATCGACATGATTTTCAAATAACCCATGCTTTTCGGAAAGGACTTGATCAAGCTGTGAAATCATTTGATGGCGCAGAGCTTCTTCTGTTTCGTCTTGATGCTGAGGGACGGGTGTATTGGGAAGAAGCTCGTGCTCTTGGAGTGTCTTCAAGACCTTTCGTTTTCGTTGTGCTCGCCGCCAGTGTTGCCGTCTGGCTAATCGATGTTCTCTCCGAACGGTTGATTTCGATGCATCCTTTCCTTGCTCGATATTTCCGTCAACACCTGCATCAAATATTGATGAGTTAGCATCCAATAGTTGAAAAGGAGCTTTATCCTTCATCTCAACAATCGCCCAGCCAATTGACGAAGAACCGATATCGAGCCCGAGAATATAATCCCGATTTTCATTGCTTGGATTTGATTTCATAGCAGGCATTTCAAAGAGGGGAACCATATTCACAAACCGGATTTGCACATAACACCACATGATGTATACCCGAGCATAATGCTCGGGTATTACAAAATAATCAAGCGTACGGTTGAATTATTTAACGCCAATATGTATCCTGATTAATAAGTGTATCCGAGCGGTCATTGCCTAAACTCCTTATCACAGTAAGGATCAAAGGATTCTTTGATCACGACATGCAATGCTCACAGAGCATCTACCTTACCTCCCCCGAGAATGTAAATTCCAGGGAGGTTTTTTTATGCGCAGAATTAATACCTGAAAACTAAAGACCGAAGATGTGGTGCCCGAATACCGAAGGGCTAGTTCCCCCCGTTAATCCCCCCGTTAATACGCAAAATCTGTAGTTGGTTGTCGCGTCCTCTTAGCATAGACAAAAAGAAAACCCCTGGGATACAGGGGTTTTCAACGCATTAGCAAAGCATAAGGAATTTAGTGACAGACTTCGGAACCGAAGGTTGTAGGTTCGAACCCTACCGGGTGTACTCAAAGCCGTCATTATGACGGCTTTTTTTGTGCCCTGATTTTACCTAAGTTCAATATAGCACTATAGATATAGAGTATTAAGCAGTTTTCAGCTTTTGGGATAGGAACGAAATGGGGTTGCAGTGGGGCATCTAATGGGGTATCTTGGGGCATATAAGGCTAGTTTTAAGCCCTCGTATTTAGCCAAGGTTACCACCATGAAAATTCACAAAGTAAGGCGTACTAAGCTGCAAAAAAGAGACGCCAGAGGTAGGATTCGCCAGATGAAAGGCAAGCTGCCAAATGGTAAGACTTGCCGGATTCAAATAGCCGATATCGAAACATCAGATGCAGAAGCAACCAGACGATTGAACGTCATTCATTCTTTGTATGAAAAGCAATGTGCTAGGTTCAGTCTTGATTGCTGGTCGGTGTGGTGTCTGGCGGTTGCTAAGCAACTGGGAGCAGGTCATAAAATTACTGATGACTTCCTAATGACTTTATTTAATGAAGCCACCACTGCCAGTACAGCGGCTCTGCTGATGGATTGGGGCATTCCTGTATCTGTCTCCGATGCGTTCCAAAATGGTATGTCCATCAACAAGGATCAGGTTGAATCTTTGATTGCCGAGATGGTTCAAAAGAAGATGAAGGAGTTGACCGACATCAAAGGACCGATTGTTAAATCAGTCAACTTGCCCGATTCGCTTTGTATGACTGAGACAGCAACTCTGTTTGATGCTTTAGATTCTTACATTTCATACTTGGAGTTAACTGGTGATCGTGACGAAAATAACGAACTGAAAGCAAAGGTTTATAAGAACGTAAGGGATATCAATCGTTTGAAATTTGAATTTGCCAAATACAAAGGTATGCCTCTCTGGAAGCTAGATCTTCACAAGTTTAAAGAGTTAGTAGCAATCTGGCAGAATCGACCTTTGACGAGAATGAATACCCGAAGTTCTGTATCTTGGGCACAAAGCCAGATCAAAATATTGTTTCGATTTGCTCGCTGGCTGGCGACCTCACCAAATTTCAATTGGAGCAAGCCCGAAGGCTTTGACGACATTGATCGTAAAATAGTTCCATTGGGTTCAGATGATAACGGCGAAGTATTTCAAACGATTACAAAGCAAACGTATTCACCCGAAGAGTTGGCGGAGATCATGAGGCACACAGATGATTTTGGAAAAATGATCATTGCAACATGCGTCAATTGTGCGTTTGGGCAATCCGAAATTGGACAATGGAAAACTTCAAGAATGGTTAAACGTCATCCATACTTAGATAAAATTAAATTTGACGCTACCGAAGATGATTTCTTTCTTGTCGGGCCTCGTCCAAAAACAAAGAGATATGGCGAGCATCTTTTGTGGGAAGAGGTGTCGCAAGCTATCAAACCATTCTTAGACGGTCGTGAACTGTTATGGATGACCAGAACAGGACAACCGATTTATAAGACGCATAGCAAACAACCATCATCTGAAATTGCTAAGTGGTGGGGCGGAATTCTTGACAAAGTAGTAAAGGACAATCCTGATTTTCAAAAGCTTCCATTTGGAAGTTTGAGGGATATTCTGCCGAACATTTTTGAACGTGATGTTTCTGAGAAAGTTGCAAAGTTGGCTTTGCAACATGATTCTTTCACGGAAGATAAATTAATGAGATGCTATGCTAATTTACCTTTCAAGCGATTGTTTGAGGCAACCAAAGAGTTGAAGCCAATGTTCCAACCTATGCTTGATGAACTGGGGGTGAGCTAGTCAAAATCGATTCAAACAGCCGCCAATACGTTACTTTCCATCACCTAGCTTGCGAAGCCAATATCACGATAGTTGTCATGTTTAGCCTTCAGTCATACCTGTCCCATGCCTAGAAAGACATCATTCCCCACCTTCAATCTCCCTCAACGCCGCTATCGCCCTGTTCCTCACCATATCACTTTCGTCTTCGACTGCTACTTTTTCCAACATAGGAATGACGCTCTTCCCCAACTGTAAACAACGGCCAGAAAACGTAGCGCCCGGCGGTGAGTGGTAAATTGGAATAAAAGTGTAGCGCCCAGATGACCACCTGTCTTGTTTTTGTCAGACTTTCTGTTTTCAGAAAGTTCTGACTTTAACCGGGCAGGAGGTAACGGTGTACACTGATATGGAACAATGGGCTGAAATTCGTCGGCGAGTTCTCAATGGTGAGATCAGTAAACGCGGTGCTTGCGCTGAGTATGAAATTCATTGGAATACGCTGAAGAAAATCCTGACGCATACCGAGCCGCCGGGGTATCGACTGACTAAAACTCGGGTTCTTAAAATTGATCCGTTTTTACCAACCATTATTGAATACCTGAAGAGTGATAAAAAGACTCATCGCAAGCAACGGCATACGACCAGGAAGATATTCGAGCGGCTCCAGAAAGAGCATGGATTCACCGGTGGAATCACGATTGTTCAAGATGCGGTTCGCGAGTTGAAGCAAAACTCTCGTGAAGTTTTCCTGCCATTGAGCCATCCTCCTGGTGAAGCTCAGGTTGATTTTGGATTTGCTGATGTTCTACTTAATGGCGAGTTAACCAAAGTGGCTTTGTTTGTCATGACAATGCCTTATTCAGATGCCATTTTCATGCAGGCCTTTCCAAGGGAATGTACCGAATCATTCCTGGAGGGACACAAGCGAGCCTTTGAATTTTTTGGCGGTGTGCCAAAGCGTATCAGTTATGATAACTCCAAAATTGCAGTCGCCCGTTTCCTTGGGTCTCGCAAAAGAAAAGTGACAACCGAGTTTTCCCGACTGAAAAGTCATTTTTTGTTCGAGGACCATTTCTGTCTGGTGAGACGTCCCAATGAGAAAGGGCATGTGGAACGTTTATTGGATTTTGCCCGCAGGAACTTTCTGGTTCCAGTTCCTGCGATTGATTCTCTGGAAAGACTCAATGAACAATTATGGCAATGTTGCCAGGAAGATTTGAAACGTCAGTTGCGGGGCAAGCCTTCTGCAAAACAAGTGTTGCTTATCGAGGAACAATCCTCGATGCTGCCCATCCCGAAGCAGGCGTTTGATGCCCATCGTCTTGCGCAAGCCAACGCCAATTCCCTCTCTCTGGTTCGCTTTGATAAGAACAGTTATTCGGTGCCCACAAAGTATGCGTATCGTCAAATAACGATTGTGGGCACGGTCGATGAAGTCCGGCTTAGCTTTGAGGATCAGTTGATTGCCAGGCATAAAAGACACTGGGGCCGAGAGCAGTCATTCTTCGATCCCGTCCATTATTTAGGGCTTTTAGAGCGTAAACCAGGCGGGTTTGATCACGCCAAACCGCTGGAGAACTGGGATTTGCCAGTTTGCTTTGGGATTTTACGCCGCCGCATGGAATCCGAACTCGCTGACATCGGCACCCGCGAGTTTATCAAAGTTTTGCGACTGCTGGAGCGATATTCAATCTCTGAATTGAAGCACGCTGTGCAGTACGCCTTGGATATTGGAGTCGTTAATGCTGATGCCATTCGTTTGATATTGGATTATCAACAGGAAGTCCCCAGCACACTATTTTGTTTGGACGGTCGTCCGCACCTGAAACTGGTACAGGTTGCTCAGACTAATGTTTCTGCTTACCAGTCATTATTACTTGGAGGTTAAAAATTATGAAGAAAACTCAAACCAAATCTGTTGTATTGTTGCAACATCATCTTAAGAATTTGAGATTACCAACGATCCTCAATGAGTGCGAGAAAGTAGCCGTTCGTTGTGCGACTGATAATGTTGATCATCTCGGTTACTTGTTGCAATTGAGTGAACTGGAACTGATTGAACGAGAACGCCGTGCCGCCGAACGGCGATTGAAGGCCGCCAAATTCCCGACTCACAAAACTCTGGATACGTTCGACTTCAAAGCCCAACCTTCTGTGAACAAAGTGCTTGTCAATGAATTGATGCGTGGCGAGTACATCGATAAGCGAGAGAACATTTTGCTGGTCGGGAATTCGGGAACTGGAAAAACTCATTTGGCGATTTCATGTGGAATCGCAGCTTGTGGCCAAGGGAAGAAAGTTCGTTTTTATCAGGTGACCGAACTGATTACGCATTTAATGGAAGCCCGCGAAGACCGAGATCTTCTGCGTCTCAAAAGACAACTCTCGAAACTCGACTTGTTGATTCTTGATGAACTGGGATACGTCCCTGCCAGCAAGCTCGGTGCCGAACTTCTGTTTGATGTCATCAGTACGGCGTATGAACGAATGAGTTTAATTGTGACAAGCAACTTGCCTTTTGAAAACTGGCCCGAAGTGCTCGGCAGCGAACGTCTTACCGGAGCCACTCTGGATCGCTTAACCCACCGCTGTCATATTCTGGAAACCGCTGGCGAAAGTTACCGATTACAGGACGCTAAACGTCGCCGCACAAAAAGCTCAAGCGG
>JAESQE010000293.1 GCA_016765335.1 Planctomycetaceae bacterium | reverse complement strand
CCCTCGCCCCCCTCAACCGCCCTCACGACCAGCACCGCGTCGCCGAGCCCAGCGGCGAGCCCGGCCACCTCCTTCCCCGCGACTTGGGAGGCCTTCCTCCAGACTTCAAACACGCGCCTCGTGAAGTCCTGGCAGACGAGCTCGCCCGCGCTCGCGGTGTGCGCGCCCAGGGAGGGAACGACCTGGGTCGTCAGCGACCGGGAGATCCACGAACTCGGCCTAGGCGAGCCGCTCGCGCTGACACCCCCCAACCCGGCGCAGCGCTTCGAGGGCGCCGTGTTCCTCCGGACTCGTGCTTCGGTTCGAAGTCCGCGACCCCAGCGCGGGCTCCGTCCTCGAGCCCGTCACCTCCTGGTCAGACAAGCGCGGGCGTCAGGCAGGACCCGTGATCTTCACCTCGGGCAGATTCGGCCGCCCGGTGAGCGCGGACGCGTCCGGCGCGATTATCGAGTGGGACCCAGAGACCGGGCGTGCCCGCCACAGCATTCACGTTGGCGGCCGACTGACACGGGTCGCGCTCGCGGGAGAAGGTCGCGTCCTGACGCTAGCTACAGGAGAGCCCGCACGGATCTGGGACCTCGCGGCAGGGCGAGAAGTGCTCCGCCTTCCGAGCGGAGCGCTCCCTTTGGACGCAGCGCTTCGCGACGACGGCGGCGAACTCGTCGTTCCAGGACGAGGCCAGGACCTGCATGTCTGGGAACTGCCGGCACGGCGCCGTCGGATCGAGACCACGCTCCAAGTCCGGGAGGCCGCTAGTCGCGTCGGGCTCCTCCCCGACGGCCGGGTTCTCCTCGGCTACAACTCGGGATCGCTTCGCCTGCTCACCCCCGGGCGCGGCCGCACCTCATGGGAGAAGAGAGTTGGCACGAAGGCGATCGTCAGCCTCGAGATCCTCGAGGGAGGCCAGCGAGCCCACAACGCCTCGCCACGACCAAGTCCACACTCGGAACACTGACCTTCGTCCCGACCACGCCTCCGCTCCTCGCGGTCAGGCTCCGACGCGGCAAGGTCCAGCTCCTCGACGCGCAAACCCACAGTGAAGTCACCACCTTCTTCGTCAAAGGAAAGACCGCGATCGTCGCCATGGCTGCGAGCCCCAATCACCTGGCCTTCGCGCTCCAAGGCGGAGCGCTCGAAGTCTGGACGGCGACGTCCCCGCGCCGTCTGGATCGGCTCGACCTCGGCTCCCCCCACGACCGTCCGGTCTCCCTCGCGTTCTCGGCCAAGGGCGACAAGCTGGCCGTCGGCACGAGCCGAGGGCAGATCTCGATCTTCGACCTCAGCGGGCTCGCTCGCTAAACGGGAGTTCACGATCATGAGCGGCCACGTGGAGGGCTGTTGCCGACAGAAGAGCTCGTCGACAGTGACCGCCAGGTCCTCAGAGGACGCCTTGGGCTCGGGGGTGAGCCCTGCTACGCAGCTAGAACCCGTTCTCGACACCCAACTCTTCCTAGTAAAGCGGAGCACGATCCTGAACGAGGTCGCCGTCCTGGCGAAGGGGAGTCATGAGAACACCCTCGTGGGCGACCTCTCAGAATCGTGGCCTCCGGTTTAGCGATCGAGTCGCCTCAGCCACCCACTCGGCGACGCAGTTCGCGCAGGGTCGCGCGCACTGCCTTGGGCGTCGCCCCGGGCACATGGGAGACACCCAACCCCGGCGAGTTGAGCGCCGAGGGGAGCGCGAGCTTGGCGCGCTTGAAGAGGGGCCTGCTCCGCGCGATCTCGAGGAGCTGCCCCAGGGCCCGCTCCATGAGCGCACTGGTCCGGGCGTCGATCGGACAGAGCGTCTCGGCCGCGAAGGCCTTCAGCTCCACGAGCTCCTTCGAGATCCCGACGTGGATCTCCTCCTGAACCCACCTCGCCCAGGCAACCTCGTCGAGCTTCCCCCGTCGAGACGCGACGCTCGTGTCGGCCAGGAGCCAACGCCTTCGGCTTTTCCTGAACCATCATACGTTGCAAACAAATGCGTCCATTTATCTGCGGGTATCTTTTCTTTGGTCGTTACTTTAATCGCGTTACCGGGCCAGCTGTTGATAATGTACACAGCCACATTGCCATTGGAAATCAGCATGTCCCATCCTCGATGAGAATTGTCTTCATTCATTTTTGCAATCGGGGCACCACTGGGGTTACCTTGCGGTTTGACCCAACAGCCGTAGGAAATCGCTTCGTTGTTATCAAAGTTCCCGATGTCACCTAGTTCGATAAAGTTGCTTCCATCGAGCTGAATACCACCTGCATGCTTTGCAGCAATCCAACTCGCTTTGCCTTTGACTGTTCCTTTGAGATTTGCGATCGAGTCGGAAACCTGCTCGCCTGCGGTTTCATCAAGCGTGAAATGAGCCAGCATGTCGCTGGGCGGTTGAGGTCCGTTTCCGCTGCGAACTTTTTCTGACTCTTCAACAATCCACTTTTGAAATGCGGGTTCAATCTGCTTCTCGTTATCTTTTAACGCGAGATCTGCTTTGGCAATAAGCTGCGTCAGTTGTTCAATTTGAGTATCCCGCTGAACATCAGGGACATTCACAACCGGAGTCTGATTGCCTTTACGTGATTGCATGCCCGGATCGGATGTTTGATTGAAGAATGCAAAGAAACCGTAGTATTCCTTTTGTGAAATCGGATCAAATTTATGCGAATGACACTGTGCGCATTCCATCGAAATCCCCAGCCAAACATTGGATGTTGTTTGCACACGATCGACCACGTAATCAATTCGCCATTCTTCTGCAATGGCTCCCCCTTCATCAGTCGTAGCATGATTCCGATTAAAGCCCGATGCAATTTTTTGATACGGCGTCGCATTTTCAATTAAGTCCCCTGCAATCTGCTCGACGGTAAATTCGTCAAACGGTTTACTTTGGTTGTAAGAGTCGATGACCCAGTTTCGCCAGGGCCACATGTCCCGAGGGCCATCAGCATGAAACACAGAGGTGTCTCCGTAGCGAGCCGCGTCCATCCAGGACAACGCCATCCGTTCGCCGAATGCGGGCTGAGCCAGATATAAATCGACCATCTGTTCGTACCAGTTGGCCTCTTGACTGGCATTGAAACGCTTCAAATCTTTAAGCGTCGGAGGCAAGCCGGTGAGGTCAAAACAGACTCGGCGAATTAATGTTGCACGATCAGCTTGCTGCGATGGTTTGAGTCCTTGAAGATCGAGTTGAGCAAGTACAAATTGATCAATCGGATTTTTCACCCAGGTCGGATCTGAAACTAGAGGCAACTTCGGTTTCACAGGCGCAATGAACGACCAGTGAACCTGATACTTGGCACCCTGTTTAATCCAGCGGCTTAGAATTTCTTTTTGCTCTGCACTGAGAGGTTTATTAGATTCCGCTGGAGGCATGATTTCATCATGATCTGCCGAGAGAATACGACGAATCATTTCACTCTCGTCGGGTTCACCGGGCACAATCGAACCGAGGTCCAATGCGGACTCTCGCTCGTCCAAACGCAGGTCCGCTTCCCGGCTACCTTCGGCTGGACCATGGCAGGCAAAACAATGATCCGAAAGTATCGGACGGATATCTTTGTTGTATTCCAACGGCTTTTCAGCCTGCGCGGAAGTTTCTGCAAAAGCAAAACAACACAGAAACATCGCAGTAAAACGGCAAACAAAATATTGAAGTGGCAGTCGCATAAAAGCTGCTCCTGGATCAATCGAGGATAGGTGGAAACAATAAAAGGTGGGACTCAACTGGCATAAGGGAACCTCTATTAATTCAAAAGGAGCACAGACATTCCTGTCTGTTTCATTCGAGCATGCCTTAAATTAAGGCAGACAAGAATGTCTACCCTCCGCTCGCAATGAATTTTGAATTAATAGAGGTTCCTTTAAAACAGTTCTGCATACAGAACCAAGGTACGCCTGAGGTGGATCAAACTGAGTTAGATTCTGCTCCATTCTAATCAATTAATAAGGCGATCACATCTACTAATTCCTATATAGGGCAAATAAACAAACGATAAAATGTCGCAGTTATTTTAGGAAAAATGATCGCACCCCACCAAAAATAAGCCCGCCTTTCAATCTTCGCGACCTAGACTTTTATTGGCAGAAAACGCGGACAGGAAGCCTGTTTTCTTTAGTAAATTTAAGGGAAATCTTCCCAAACACTAAGTGTCTACACGAAAAGTTGGGTAACAACTATTGTGTGGTTTATTCAGATTACAGAAAGAGGCAACAGTAAGGGCACTGGGCAATACAAGCACAACATTAGGGAATACAACAAGTATTAACCCATTGTCAAATATAGGGTTACGGCATGTTGTATTCCGGTGAACTGACCCGGAAAAAATTTGCCTCCGTGGCTGTGCGTGGTAGAGTTCAGTCAGAGGTTTGTTAGAAATACCAAACAATAACATATATACAACAGTAGACTTGTCTGGCTTGGCATCCAGACCAATGCTGTTTCTTGCTGGCAGGTAGTGCTGAAACTGAGAACTGCTGGTGATCATGATCTGCCAAACGAACCGGGGCCCAAACCCTTGGTAAAGAACTTGCCTGTTTGCTTTTTGCGAGCAGGTACGGAGTCGTATTTTAGAGATTTGTAGACAGTAAATAGAATAAAGAATTGAGGGGAGCAGGGGATATCGTTCAGCTGGACTCGTGGGGCGAATTTAAAGAAGAGGTTCGCGCCCAGACAAGCCTTGTGGCACTGATTAGCGAATCACGCACGGTGATCCCTAAAAATGGGGGTCGCCAGTTCGTTGCGTTATGCCCATTCCACGACGACCACAACCCTTCGATGACGATTGATCCATCTCGCAATACTTACAAGTGCTGGTCTTGCGGCGAAGGAGGCGACTGCTTCAGTTATGTGATGAAGATGGAAGGCTTGGGTTTTCGCGAGACTCTGGAGATGCTGGCAGAACGAATTGGTCTGGAAGTGCCAAAGTCTCCTCAAGGCCAAGGCGGTTCTCAATCGGGATATCAGCGACAGACCGTTCTGGAAATGCTGGTTTGGGCGGCTGGCGTGTATCACAAGACATTACTGAATGATCCAGCGGCAGAGCCAGCACGAGAATATCTTCTGGATCGAGGATTTTCAGAAGAGACGTGGCTCGATTTTGAAATGGGCTTTCATCCCGGTCCCTGGCAATGGTTATGTGATCAAGCACGAGGACGATTCACTCCCGAACAACTAGAAACAGCTCGACTTGTTACAAAAAGAGAGCAAGGCCAAGGGTATTTCGATATTTTTCGGAATCGCATTCTGTTCCCTATTAGCAATGATCGCGGGCAGACCATCGCCTTTGGTGGACGCGCGATGCCAGGCAGCGAAGATGCCAAGTTCGGGAAATACCAGAACAGTAAAGAGAGTCCGGTCTTCAGTAAAAGTCGCACTTTGTACGCTTTTGACCGTGCCAAAGATGCGATGCGAACACTAAAAAGAGTCATTGTTGTGGAAGGCTATACCGACTGCATTGCGTTACATCAGCTGGGGATTGTGAATGTTGTTGCAACCTTGGGCACAGCACTGACAGCTGAGCATGTCGCATTGATCAAACGATTTAAGACTGATGATTTTGAAGTGCAGCTGGTGTTTGATGGAGATCAGGCAGGGCAAGACGCTGCTAATAAGGCACTGCCTCAATTGCTTGCCCAAGATATCGAACTCAAACTACTCGAACTACCCGAAGGCATGGATCCGCCAGAGTTCCTGGAACAACACGGATTGCAGGAATTTCAAAATTTATTACAACAAGCCCCCGATGCCTGGGAATTCAAATACGAACATCTAGTAAAAACATTCGGCACTGAATCCGCCAACGCAAAAGAGAATATAATCACGGGCATGCTTGAGCTTTTAGCCGTTGCACCAGGGATTCAAGGGACCAATCGCGAGAACATTCTGCTGAACACACTGTGTAATCGGATGGGGTTACGTCCTCAGCAAGAAGGTGCTTTACGCAAACAATTATCAAAGTTGCGAGCAAAGGGCGCGCAACTTGCATATTCAAGTTCTCAGACACTACAAGCCCATGAGTTTGAACAACAGGAAACGAACCAGGTAACTGATTCCAGCGAAAACCAACAGGAAATCGTGGATCAGCTGCTCAATTCAACTCTTGATCATGCAACGGTCCTGGAGCAGGATTTGTTGGAAATAATATTCATGATGCCAGAATGCATCACGATCATTACCAGCAATAGTGTTCAACATCTGATACAGAATCGTTTGATTCGAAAAATGTTTGACCTGTGTGAAAACCTTTATCAACAGAAACAATTTACTGGTGTTGATTCGGTGATGGCGGAAGTGGAAGACCCGGATCTGAAACGATATGTCCTGGGTATTCACGACAGTGCATCACAAAAACGGATCAGCGAGAAACTGACCGAAACCGTGGAAGATCCAAGATTGGATGTTTGCCCGGCTTATTTGAAGAATGTTATTGAACAACTTGAGTGGGAACAAAAGGAATCCCAGCATCGCAATTCGACGCAGTTCGCTGAGGCTCAATCCAAAACGCCGGCGACCATCAATGAGAAGATGCAAAAAAAGCTGCAGGATGCGGCACTATTTCATCAGCAACGTGTAACGCGAAAAACTGCATCGCCTCAATAGTAAAGGTTGACTTTCTCTGAGAAGAGGAAATTATTCCTACGTGGCGAGCGTCCTGAGTATATTTTTCGAAGGAGAATTTAGTGTATCAACTTGACGACACCCTACAGAAACTTGTCGGAACGGGCCAGAAAAGAGGATTCCTCACATTCAGCGAAGTCAACTCCTACCTTCCTGATGAAGATGTGAACCCAGAGAAGCTTGACCACCTTTTACGCAGCTTGGAAGAACTGGGTCTGGATATTATTCCAGAAAAGCATGTTTCCAAGCGAGCCGCTGATAAAAAGCCGGTCGCGAGGAAGAAAAGAACGCCTAAATCGCAAAAGCGAAATGGCGAAATCTCTCACTCAGAAGAAGAAGGTTCACGACGGATTGATGATCCGGTTCGGATTTACCTGACTCAGATGGGAGAAATCCCGCTGTTGACTCGTGAGGAAGAAATCACGATTGCCAAGAAAATCGAAGTGACTCGCAAGCAATTCCGCAGACATCTGATGGAAAATGATTGTGCGATGCGAGCAGCTGTCGAAACTTTAGGCAAAGTGCACCGCAGCGAATTACCTTTCGATCGAACGATTAAAGTTTCGTTAACCGAGAGTCTCGAAAAACAACAGATTATCGGCAGAATGCCTCATAATCTGAAAACACTTGAGTTTCTTCAACAGAAGAACGAAAAAGACTTCCTGCGCACGATGGATCCTGATCTGAGCGAAAAGGAGCAGAAGGCAGCTCGCAAAATAATGGAGACTCGCCGTCGTAAAATGGTGACTCTGGTTGAAGAACTCAGCCTGCGAACTCAGCGACTTCACCCACTTCTGAAGCGGCTTGAACAAATTGCCTCTCGCATGCTCGAACTGAAAAAGAAGCTGAAAATCCTCGCTCGTCGACAATACACCGAAGACGAACAGGCCTGCATCAAACGTGAACTGCACGACTTAATGCTGACAACCTACGAAACACCCGAAACACTTGAAAAACGGGTGAAGGAAACGGCAAGAAAAATCGATGCCTACGAAACGGCAATGCGAGAACTTTCTGGAGGCAACTTGCGACTGGTTGTTTCGATTGCAAAAAAATATCGCAATCGAGGCATGAGTTTTCTTGATTTAATTCAGGAAGGAAACACTGGCCTGATGCGGGCGGTCGATAAATACGAATACCGCAGAGGATACAAGTTTTCGACTTACGCAACCTGGTGGATTCGTCAGGCAATCACCCGGGCGATTGCAGATCAGGCACGTACAATTCGTATTCCTGTGCACATGATTGAAACGATGTCTCGCTTGCGTAAAGTAGGCAAAGATCTCGTGCAGGATCTTGGCCGTGAGCCAACCATCGAAGAGATGGCAGAGGCTGCTGAAGTCTCTTTAGAAGAGGCGCAACGTGTCTTGAAAATTTCTCGACAACCTGTCAGCTTGGACCGCCCGATTGGTGAAGGGGAAGATAGTTTCTTCGGTGATTTCATCGAAGACAAATCTTCCGAAAGTCCTGTGAGCACAGCGACTCAGGAAATGCTCAAAGATAAAATTGACCATGTCCTTCGAACCCTGACTTACCGCGAGCGAGAAATCATCAAACTGCGATACGGCTTAGGCGATGGTTACACTTATACGCTGGAGGAAGTTGGTCGAATCTTCAAAGTGACACGCGAACGTGTGCGTCAGATTGAAGCCAAAGCGGTCAGAAAATTGCAGCATCCTGTAAGAAGCCATCAGCTCAAAGGATTCCTCGAATCTTTTCTGGCAGCCGGAGCGATGCAAAACTGATTTCACATTAACTGATGATCAAGACCAAGCCCTCAAAGTTCTCTCTGGGGGCTTTTGTCTTGCCTTGTGTGTCAGTCGCATTTGCCGGAACTTCG